>JBDHSE010000223.1:0-4915 GCA_039807955.1 Ideonella sp.
ATGTTCTCGATCTTCAACGTCTCGGGCAGCGCCGTCAGCGCGCAGGCGCAGCGGCTCAACGTCGTCGCGAGCAACCTCGCGAACGCCGACACCGTCGCCGGCCCCGACGGCCAGGCCTACAAGGCGCGCCAGGTCGTGTTCCAGACGGTGCTGATGGGCGCCGCAGGGCAGGCCGACGCCGCCGCCGGCGTCGAGGTGACGCAGATCACCGAGGACGACACGCCGGGCCGGCGGGTGCACGACCCGAAGCACCCGCAGGCCGACGCCGACGGCTACGTGACCTACACCAACGTCAACCCGGTGGAGGAGATGGTCAACATGATCTCGGCGTCGCGCTCGTACCAGAACAACGTCGAGGTGATGAACACGGCCAAGACGCTGCTGCAAAAGACGCTGCAGATGGGCCAGTCCTGAACCCGGCGCATTCGCACTGAAAGCCAGCCATGACCGTTTCCTCCGTCAGCCAGAACCCGAAGGCCGCCGACCCTTCGTCGGTGATCGCCGCCTCCGACGCCGCGAGCGCCGACCGCTTCCTGAAGCTGCTCGTCGCGCAGATGCAGAACCAGGACCCGCTCGCGCCGATGGACAACGCGCAGGTGACGAGCCAGATGGCGCAGATCAACACCGTGAGCGGCATCGAGAAGCTGAATGCGACGGTGCAGGGCCTGTCGAACCAGTTCGTCCAGATGCAGGCGCTGCAGGGCGCGAGCCTCGTCGGCCACGACGTCATCGTCCCCGGCAAGCTGCTCGCGTTCGCTGACGGCTTCGGCCAGGGCGGCTTCGAGCTGGCCGGCCCGGCCGACAGCGTGAAGGTCGAGATCCTCGCCGCCAACGGCCAGGTCGCCGACACGATCAACCTCGGCGCGCAGTCGAGCGGGCTGCACAGCTTCGCCTGGCCGTCGGGCACGGCCGACGCATCGAGCGGCCTGAGTTTTCGCGTCACCGCCAGGAGCGGCGCGGCGGCAGTCGGCGCGACGCCGCTGATGCGCGACCGCGTCGTCGCCGTCAGCATGGGCGGCAACGCGCTGCAGCTCGAACTCGCGGGCAGCGGCAGCGTCGCCTACGCCGACGTCAAGTCCTTCAACTGAACGCGCGCCCCGAAGTCGCTCCTTCAACCCACAAGGAAACCCCATGAGCTTCCAGCAAGGTCTCTCCGGTCTGAACGCCACGAGCAAGAACCTCGAGGTCATCGGCAACAACGTCGCCAACGCGAGCACCTTCGGCGCCAAGTCGTCGCGCGCCGAGTTCGCCGACATGTACGCGACGGCGATGAACGGATCGGGCGCGAGCGGCGCCGGCATCGGCGTCAGCGTGAACGCGATCGCGCAGCAGTTCACGCAGGGCAACATCACGACGACCGACAACCCGATGGACCTGGCGATCAACGGCGCCGGCTTCTTCCAGGTGCGCGACACGAGCAACCAGGTGCTCTACACGCGCAACGGCCAGTTCAAGCTCGACAAGGACGGCTTCATCGTCAACAACCAGATGCAAAAGCTGATGGGCTACCCGGCCAACGCGCAGGGCGTGATCCAGCCCGGGCAGGCCGGGCCGCTGCAGTTGCCGACGGCCGGCATCGAGCCGAACACGACGTCGCGCATCGCGGTCGAAATGAACCTCGACGCGCGTGCCGCGACGACGCTGCCGGGCAGCGGCCCGATGATCGACTTCGCCGACGCGACGACGTACAACAACGCGACCTCGATGACGATCTACGACGCCAAGGGCCAGGACGTCGCATTGACGTACTACTTCCAGAAGACGGGCACCGACAGCTGGAACGTCTACGTCGCCGCCAACGGCACGTCGATCCTCGACAACGGCGGCACGCCGCCGGTGCCGCAGCCGGTGACGACGATCCAGTTCCCGGTCGACGGCAGCCGGCCGACCGCGCCTTCGGGGCCGGTCTCGATCGACATCCCGGCGACGTTCAACGCGGCCGGCGCCGAGACGGTGCCGATCAGCGGCATCGCGTTGAACCTCGGCGGCGCGTCGCAGTTCGGCTCGCAGTTTGGCGTCACGAGCCTGACGCAGGACGGCTTCGCCGCCGGCACGCTGACCGGTGTCAACGTCGAGAGCAACGGCGTGCTGCTGGCGCGCTACTCGAACGGCCAGTCGCGCCCGGCGGGGCAGCTCGAGCTGGCGACGTTTCGCAACCCGCAGGGCCTGCAGCCGCTCGGCGGCAACGCCTGGGCGCGCACCTACGGCTCGGGCACGCCGATCCTCGGCGTTCCGGCCGACGGCAACCTCGGCGTCCTCAAGTCCGGCGCGCTCGAGGAAAGCAACGTCGACCTGACCGGCGAACTCGTCAACATGATCACCGCGCAGCGCCTGTACCAGGCCAACGCGCAGACGATCAAGACGCAGGACCAGGTGCTGCAGACGCTCGTCAACCTGCGTTGAGGATGAACGCCGGCCGCACCGCGCCCGAGCACGTCCGGTTGGCCGGCGAAGGAAGAGGATTCGCATGGACCGCATGATCTACCTGTCGATGAGCGGCGCGAAGGCGGCGATGCAGCGCCAGGATTCGCTCGCCAACAACCTCGCCAACGCCTCGACGACCGGCTTTCGCGCCGAGCTCGAGGCCACCCGCGCGGTGCCGGTGCAAGGCAGCGGCGCGAGCACGCGCGTCTTCGCGCTCGAGACGACGATCGGCCACAGCGATGCGCCGGGGCCGATCGCGACGACCGGCCGCGCGCTCGACGTCGCCGTCAAGGGCGCGAGCTGGCTCACGGTGCAGGCGCAGGACGGCACCGAGGCCTACACCCGCGCCGGCTCGTTCGACCTCGACGCCGAAGGCACGCTCGTCACGCGCGGCGGCCTGCAGGTGCTCGGCGACGGCGGGCCGATCCAGTTGCCGCCGGGCGCGGAGCCGACGATCGCCGCCGACGGCTCGGTCAGCGCGCGGCTGCCCAATGGCACGTCCTCGGTCGTCGGCAGGTTGAAGCTCGTCACGCCCGAGGCGCCGTTGCAGCGCGGGCTCGATGGCCTGTTCAGAACCATCGGCGGCGATGCGCTCGACGCCGACCCGCTCGCGCGGGTGCAGGACGGTGCGCTCGAAGGCTCGAATGTGAGCCCGGTCGAGAGCATGGTCGCGATGATCGCCGCCGCGCGCCAGTTCGAGGCGCAGATGAAGCTGATGCAGACCGCGCAGGACGACGAGCGCGCGGCCTCGCAGCTGCTCGCCATCTGAAGACCCAGACCAAGGAGAAGCCGCCATGATGCGATCACTCTGGATCTCGAAGACCGGGATGGAAGCCCAGCAGACGCAGCTCGACTCGATCTCGAACAACCTCGCCAACGCATCGACGAACGGCTACAAGAAGTCGCACGCGGTCTTCGAGGACCTGATGTACCAGAACCTGCGCCAGGTCGGCGCCAACAGCTCGGAGCAGACGACACTGCCGACCGGCTTGCAGGCGGGCCTGGGCACGCGGGCCGTCGCGTCGGCGCGTTCGTTCACGCAGGGCAACCTGCAGCAAAGCAGCAACCCGCTCGACCTCGCGGTGCGCGGCAACGGCTTCTTCCAGATCCAGATGCCCGACGGTACGCTCGGCTATACGCGCGACGGCTCGTTCCAGGTCGACGCGCAGGGCGCGCTCGTCACGAACAACGGCTACGCGCTGCAGCCGGGGATCACGATCCCGGTCGGCGCGCAAAGCATCACGATCGCGCAGGACGGTACGGTGAGCGCGACCCTCGCCGGCCAGACGCAGCCGCAGATCCTCGGCCAGATCCAGCTCGCGAGCTTCGTCAATCCGGCCGGCCTCGAGCCCAAGGGGCAGAACCTGTTTGCCGAGACCGTCGCGTCGGGAACGCCGAGCGCCGGCGAGCCGGGATTGAACGGCCTCGGGTCGCTGCAGCAGGGTTTCGTCGAGACATCGAACGTCAATGTCGTCGAGGAACTCGTCTCGATGATCCAGACCCAGCGCGCCTACGAACTCAATTCGAAGGCGATCCAGACCTCGGACCAGATGCTGCAGAAGCTCGCCCAGCTTTGAGCCGCGAGCGAGAACCCGCGATGACACAAATCCTCGTATGCGCCGCGCGCGGCGCCGCCTTCGCGCTGGCCGGCCTGCTGCTCGCCGGCTGCCAGGCGCTGAACCATCCGCCGCCGGTCGATATCGCGCAGCCGACGGCGGTGCGCGTGCTGCCGCGCCAGGCGCCGGCCGCGGCCAACGGCGCGATCTACCAGGCCGGCCAATACCGGCCGCTGTTCGAGGACTACCGCGCGCGCATGGTCGGCGATACGCTGACGGTCGCGATCGTCGAGCGCGTGAGCGCGAGCCAGACCTCCAACAGCACGGTCGACAAGAAGGGCGACATGGAAGCCGCGGTCACCGCGCTGCCGGCGCTCAAGCTCAATGCACTGAATCGCGCATCGGCGGCCGGCTCGTCGGCGAATACCTTCACCGGCAAGGGCAGCACCGATACGGCGAACAATTTCAACGGCACGATCAACGCGACCGTCATCGAGGTGCTGCCCAACGGCCACCTCGTGATCGCCGGCGAGAAGCAGATCGGCGTCAACGCCAACGTCGACGTGCTGCGCTTCTCGGGCCAGGTCGATCCGCTGATGATCCAGCCCGGCAACGTCGTTGCGTCGGCGCAGATCGCCAACGCCCGCATCGAGCACCGCGGCCGCGGCCAGGCCGCCGAAGCGCAGGGAATTGGCTGGTTGTCGCGCGTCTTCTTGAGCCTTGCGCCGTTCTAGCGGGCGCCAGAATCGAAGCGCCTTCGCTGTTGCCGACACCGTGCCCATGCCTGCCACCGACCGCCTGATCCGCGCCATCCTCGCCCTCGGTGCGCTCGCCGCCAGCAGCGCGCTGTGGTGGCCGCTGCCGTCGCAGGCGGCGCGCGTGAAGGAGGTGGCGACGGTGCAGGGCGTGCGCAGCAACGCGCTCGTCGGCTACGG
>JBDHSE010000224.1:0-4913 GCA_039807955.1 Ideonella sp.
ACGATGTCCTGCGGCGCGATCGCGGCAATCGAGTGCCCCCGAAAGCGGATCTCGCCGCGGCGCGGGTGCATCAGCCCCGAGACGGTCTTGAGCAGCGTCGACTTGCCGGCGCCGTTGGCGCCGACGAGGGCGACGATCGCGCCTTCGGCGACGTCGATCGAGACGTCCCACAGCGCCTGCGATTCGCCGTAGGCGGCGTCGACGCCGCGCACCTCAAGCAACGGGTTCGCCAAGGTAGGCCTCGATGACGTTGGGGTCGGCGACGACCTCGGCCGGCGCGCCGTCGGCGATCTTCACGCCGTGGTCGAGCACGACGACGCGGTCGCACACCGCCATGATCGCATCGACCTTGTGCTCGACCCACAGCACGCCGATGCCCTCGTCGTCGCGGATGCGCCGGATGACGCCGACCATGCGCTCGATCTCGACCGGGTTGAGCCCGGCCATCGGCTCGTCGAGCAGCACGACGCGCGGCTGCGTCGCAAGCGCCCGCGCGATCTCGAGCAGGCGGCGCGCCGACAGCGTCAGGTGCGCCGCCTCGCGGTCGCGGTCGGCGGCCAGGCCGACGAGTTCGAGCGCGGCGAGCGCCGCCTCGCGCGGCGGCGTCGCCTTCGCGTGGCGGCCGTAGACGGCGCCGACCATCACGTTTTGCAGCGCCGTCATGCGCTGGAAGGTGCGCACCAGCTGGAAGGTGCGCGCGACGCCCTGGTGGCAGATGCGGTCGGGCCGCATGCCGGTGATGCGCCGGCCCTGCAGCAGCACCTCGCCGGCGTCGGGCTTGTAGACGGCGGTGATGACGTTGAAGCAGGTCGACTTGCCGGCGCCGTTCGGGCCGATCAGGCCGACGATCTCGCCGGCGCCGACCGCGAAGCCGACGTTGTCGAGCACGCGCAGGCCGCCGAACGACAGCCGGATGCCGTCGAGCCGCAGGACGGCCGTGTCGCCCGCTTTGGCGCCGGCTGTCACGCGCCGCCGTCCGCTTTCACTGCGCCGCGCGCTGCACGAGCAGCGTGTCGGTGAACTGCTCGAAGCGGCGGATCTTGCCGCCGGCGACGTCCCACACGTGCACCGTGCGCACGTCGAGCGGCTTGTGGCTTTCGCGGTGCAGTGCGGTGTAGCCGCCGATCGCGACGATCGTCGCGCCGCCGTCGACGAGCCGCTCGAGCTTGAACGCGAACTTGTCCCACGCCGCGCCGACCGGCTTGAAGACGTGCTCGACGATCTGCTCCACGCCGACCCAGGTGCCGGCGGTCGGAAAGCCCGCCGCCTCGGTCCAGCGGATGTCGGAGGCGCAATCGGCGAGCATCGCCGGCAGGTCGCCGCGCGCCGACGCGGCGTAGTGGTCGGCAATGATCTGGTAGGCGCTGCGCTCGGTCATACCGGCTCCTCCCCTTGTGCGTAGGTCGTGACCGACGCCTTGCGGATGAAGGAGCCGGCCGGGCTGTTGGAGATCTTTCCATCGCCGGTCAGGCCGAGGAACTTGCCCGTCGAGCGCCCGCCCGCGAAGTCGAAGAAGAAGACCGACGCGACCGGAATCAGGAACTCGCGGAAGGTGAAGATGTACTGGTCCTTCGCGAACCGGTAGTAGCTCGCCAGATCGACGGCGCCGTGGCCGCGCTGCACACCGACGAGGCACTGCCACGCATAGCGCTGCGAGTTGAGGTAGGTGTGCTCGTAGGTGTGGTTCGGGCTGTAGGTCTGCCAGGTGCGCAAGCCGATCAGGTCGCGCGTCGGCGCCGGCACTTCGCCGCTCGCGGTGCCGCCTGCGAGCGTGCCGGCGTCGAAGCGCTGCGCGACGCGCGGGTCGGCGCCGGCAACGGCCGCATCGAGGATCGTGCACGTTACGGCGAGCACCCGCCGGCTCGCGACATCGGCGATCACGGTGATCGCCTCGTCGGGCCGGCCGTCGCGCGTGAGGTCGATGAACCAGGTGGTCGGCGTCGTCTGCACGGCGTCGTACCAGCCGCTGCCTTCGCCTTCGCCCGGCGCACTCCACTTCAGCACGTGCTGCGCGTGCGGCTCGAGCGTCAGCGTCGTCTCCGGCAGCACGAGCTGCAGCGTCTGACCGGCGAGCGCCTCGCTCGACGGCAGGCGGTTGGTCGCGATGCCGTAGGCGAAGTCGTCGTAGTTCTTCCAGTACTTGGGGCGGGCTTGTGTCATCGGTCTTGCTCCTTGATCGCTTGCTCAGCCGGCGAGGATGAATTCGGCGCAGCGCTCGGCGATCATGATCGTCGGCGCGTTCGTGTTGCCGCCGATGATGGCCGGCATCACCGACGCGTCGCAAACGCGCAGGCGCTGGAGGCCGCGCACGCGCAGCTTGGGGTCGACGACGGCCGCGGCGTCGCGTTCGGCGCCCATGCGGCAGGTGCCGACCGGGTGGTAGACGGTCTTCGCGCGCTGGCGGGCGTAGTCGGCAAGCTGCTCGTCGCCGACCTCGTCGGCGCTGCTCGGTGCGAGTTCCTCGGCCACGAGCTTCTTCATCGACGGCGCGCGCAGGATGCGCCTGGACAGCTTGATGCCGCGCACCAGCGTCGCGACGTCGGCCGGGTCGCTCAGGTAGCCGCCGTCGAAGACGATCGCCGACATCGGGTCGGCGTCGCGCAGCCGCACGCTGCCGCGCGAGCGCGGGTGCAGGAAGCAGGGGTTGATTGACACGCCGTGGCCGGGCAGCGGCTCGCGATCGACGTCGCCGACGAGCACCGGCAGCACATGGAACTGGACGTCGGCGCGGCCGGTGCCCAGCGTGTCGACGAAACCGCCGCATTCGACGACGTTGGACGTCAAGAGCCCGGTGCGAAACGCCTTCCACTGGATGCCGTGCTTGAGCGCGGTGAGGCCGCGGTCGTTGCCGGCGAGGCTGATCGGATCGCGCGCGCGGCCGTAGACGCCGACCTCGAGGTGGTCGTGGTAGTTGCCGCCGACGCCCGGCAGGTCGTGCACGACCTCGATGCCGTGCGAGCGCAGATGCTCGCCCGGGCCGATGCCCGACAGCATCATGATCTTCGGTGTCGCGAGGCCCCCGGCGGTGAGGATCACCTCGCGCCGCGCTTCGGCGCGCAGCGTCGCGCCGCCCGCCATGCGGTACTCGACGCCGGTCGCCGCGCCGCCCTGGGTCAGCACGCGCAGCACGTGGGCGCCGGTCTGCACCTCGAGCTTCGGGTCGCCCTGCACCGCCGCGAGATAGGTCGCCGCGGTGCTGCCGCGCTGGCCGTCGAAGGTCGTCGTCTGATAGAAGCCCACGCCGAGCTGGTGCTCGCCGTTGAAGTCGTCGTTGTAGCGCAGGCCGACCTCCTGCGCCGCCTTGACGAACGCGCGGCACAGCGGGTGGCGGTGGCCGTCGCTGACGCGCAGCGGTCCGTCGGTGCCGTGCCAGGGTTCGGAAAGGCGCTCGTTGGATTCGGCGCGCTTGAAGACCGGCAGCACCTCGTCCCAGCCCCAGCCCGTGCAGCCCTGCGCCGCCCAGCCGTCGTAGTCGGCGGCCGTGCCGCGGATGTAGACCATCGCGTTGACCGAGCTGCCGCCGCCGAGCGTGCGGCCCTGCGGCACGTACAGCGTGCGGCCGGCGGCGTGCGGCTGGTGCTCGGTCTGGTAGACCCAGGTGCGCTCGGTGCCGATCACGCGCACGAAGGTCGCCGGCATCTGGATGAACTGCGTGTCGTCCTTCGGGCCGGCCTCGAGCATCAGCACCGAGTGGCCGGCGCGCACGAGGCGATGCGTGACGACGCAGCCCGCCGAGCCGCCGCCCACCACGATGAAGTCGAAAGTCCGTGCCTCGGCCACGCTGGCTGCTCCTTCTCGGGCAACGCACCCTGCCGCCGCCGGCATGCTGCCGGCTGCGGTCGCGGCGATGATGCGGGCTTGCGGCGGCGAACGCAAGCGTGCGGCCCGGCCGGTGCACGCTCGGTCAAGTGCCAGTGCGCGAACAGCCAACAGCGGCGCCGTTGCGATTGCCCGCGCGGCGGCTGTCGGTTCCAGAATCCAGAGGGTTCAACTTCACGCAAGGAGCGGCCATGAACGACATGCAAGGCAAGGTCTGCGTCGTCACCGGCGGCGGCGGCAGCGTCGGGCTCGCGTCGGCGCGCGCGCTGCTCGATGCCGGCGCGCGGGTGATGTTGGTCGATCGCGACGCGGCGCTGCTCGATGCGGCGCGCGCGGCGCTTGCCGCGCCGGCCGGCGCGGTCGAGACGGCGGTCGCCGACGTCGCCGACAGCGCGCAGACGCGCGGCTACATCGAGCAGACGCGCGCCCGGCTCGGCGCGATCGACTTCCTCTTCTGCAACGCCGGCATCAACGGCGCGATCGCGCCGATCGCCGAATACCCCGAGGACCTGTTCGACGCCGTGATGGCCGTCAACGTGCGCGGCAGCTTCCTCGCGATCAAGCACGGCCTGCCGGCGATGAACGACGGCGGCAGTGTGCTGATCAACGCGAGCGTCGTCGCCGTCACCGCCGACCCCGGCATCTGCGCCTACGCGACGTCCAAGCACGCCCTCGTCGGGCTGATGCGCGTTGCGGCGAAGGAATCGGCGCGGCGGCGCATCCGCGTCAACGTCATCGCACCGGGCCCGATCGCCAACGCCTTCCAGGACGACATCGAGCGGCGCCTCTCGACCGTCGTCGGCCGCGACGCGACGCAGATGCTCGACGAGGCGATCCCGCTCGCCCGTCACGGCCGGCCCGACGAGATCGCGCAGATGGTGCTCTTCCTCGCCAGCGATCGGGCGAGTTTCTGCACCGGCGGCGTCTACCTCGTCGACGGCGGCATGCACGTCTGACGACAGCGCCGAGACTCAATCGGCCCGGCTTGCGCCGCGCAGCCGCAACCCGTTGCCGATCACGATCAGACTCGCGCCGACATCGGCGAACACCGCCATCCACATCGTCGCGTCGGCGAAGATCGCGAGGCCGAGGAA
>JBDHSE010000225.1:0-4909 GCA_039807955.1 Ideonella sp.
GTCTTGATGCCGTGCGCGACCGGGCTGTGCGGGTCGTCCGCCGTCTCGCACTTGGCGTGGTGCTTGCGGTGGATCGCGACCCACTCCTTCGTCACCATGCCGGTCGTCAGCCACAACCAGAAGCGAAAGAAGTGCGACGGCACCGGGTGCAGTTCGAGCGCGCGGTGCGCCTGCGCGCGGTGCAGGAAGATCGTCACCGACGCGATCGTGATGTGCGTCAGCACCAGCGTGACGAGCACGATCTGCCACCACGCTGCCTGCAGCCAGCCGTTCGCCGCCCAATCGAGCGCGGCGTCCCAAAGTGAAGTGAATCCGTTCATTGAAGCCTTTGCATCCGCAATCTGCGGACAACCGGGCATTGTATTCGCCGCGCCTTACACGGGCATGTCCAGGCGTGCCGCCCACGCGAACGATCAGGTTCGCTCCCAGACCGCGGCGAAGAAGGCGTCGGTGCCATGCCGCTGCGGCCACAGCCGCAGGTAGGGCCCGGCGGCGAGCGCATCGGCGTCGGCGACCTGTGCCCGGCGCAGCGCCTCGGCCGCAGGCAGTGGCCGGAACTTCCCCGCCTGCTCGGCGCTGAACGCGTCGGCGATCGCTTCGTTCTCGTCGCGCAGCAGGCTGCATGTCGCGTAGACGAGGCGCCCGCCGGGTTTGGGCAGGCGCGCGGCGCTCGCAAGGATCGCCGCCTGCTTCACGGCAAACTCGGCGACCGTCTCCGGCGTCTGGCGCCACTTCAGGTCCGGGCTGCGGCGCAGCGTCCCGAGGCCGGAGCACGGCGCGTCGACGAGCACGCGGTCGATCTTGCCGGCGAGGCGCTTGATGCGGTCGTCGCGCTCGTGCGCGATCTGCACCGGGTAGACGTTCGAAAGCCCGCTGCGTGCGAGCCGCGGCTTGAGCCCGGCGAGCCGGTGGCCCGAAACGTCAAACGCGTACAGCCGCCCCGTATTCCTCATCGCGGCGCCGAGGGCGAGCGTCTTGCCGCCGCCGCCGGCGCAGAAGTCGGCGACCATCTCGCCGCGCCGGGCGCCGACGGCGAGCGCGAGCAACTGGCTGCCCTCGTCCTGCACCTCGACCTCGCCGCGCAGGAAGACATCGATCCTGTGCAGCGCCGGCTTGCCCTGCACGCGCAGCCCCACCGGCGAGTACGGCGTCGGCTGCGCCGCGATGCCCTGCTGCATCAGCGCCGCGAGCACCGCCTCGCGCGACGCCTTCGCGACGTTGACGCGCAGGTCGAGCGGTGCCGGTTGATCGAGCGCCGCGACGAGTGGCCAGAAGTCGGCGCCGAGTTCGGCCTGCAACCGGCTCGCGAGCCAGTCCGGCAGGTTGTGGCGCAACCGGTCGGGCAAGGCGGCGGGGTCGATTCGCTGCACCTGCTCGAGCCAGGCGATCTCCGGCGCCGAGAGCGCGGCGCGCAGGTACGCCGCGTTGCCCGGCCAGGCGAGCAGCGCGAGCCGGCGCTCGATCTCGCCCTGGCCCGACTGCGCCAGATGCTGCAGCAGCAATCGCCGGCGCAGCACGGCGTAGACGATGTCCGCCAGCGTGTGGCGCTCGCGCGGGCCGAGCTGGCGCTGGCGCCGGAAGAAGTCGGACACGACCGCGTCGGCCGGCGCCGCGAAGCGCAACACTTGGTGCAGCAGGTCGGTCGCGTGCTCGATCAGCGCGTTCGGATGCATCGACCCATTATCCTTGGCGCATGACGCTCGTCGCCCAGTTGCGCACCCGGCCGCGGCTGATCTCGGCTTGCGCCTTCGGTGTCGCGCTCGGTGCGCTGCTGCCCGCCGCGCTGGCCACTACCGAGCGCGCGCTGCTCGGCTGGAACGCGGGCGTCTGGCTCTACCTGCTGCTAGTCTGGATCAACATGACGCGGCTGGACCAGGGCCGGCTGCGCAGCGTCGCGACGGCACAGGCGGACGGCGCCGGGATCGTGCTTGCACTCGCGATCGTCGGCACGCTCGCGAGCCTCGCGGCGGTCGTGCTCGAGCTTGCCGCGACCAAGGCGGGGCAGTCGCATCTGGGCGGGTTATCGCTTGCGCTGGTCGTCGCGACGCTCGTCGGCACGTGGCTGCTGCTGCCGATGGAGTTCGCCCTCAGCTACGCGAGCCGCTACTTCGCCGATCCGGCCGGCGGGCTCGAATTCCCGCTTCCCGCCTCGCACGCGAGCCGTTCGCATCAGCCGAACTATGCGGACTTCGTCTACTTCGCGGTGACGATCGCGGCCACGGCGCAGACCTCGGACGTCGCCGTGACGACGCGCGAGATGCGCCGCTTCGTGACCCTGCACTCGGTGCTGTCGTTCGCGTTCAACGCCTTCGTGCTCGCGCTCGCGATCAACATGGTGGCTGGCCTGTTCTGAGGCCGCCGTCCACAACGGCTACAGCAGCAACTGCGGCGCGCCGGCGCGGTGCCGCACGACGCCGTGCGCCACTTCCAGCTCGCCCTGCACGAACCAGCGCACCGCGAGCGGGTACAGCACGTGTTCGCGTTCGAGCACGCGCGCGGCGAGCGCGTCCTCGTCGTCGGTTGCGAGCACCGGCACGACGGCCTGGGCGACGATCGGCCCGTGGTCGAGCTCGGCGGTGACGAAGTGCACCGTCGCGCCGGCCGCCTTGCAGCCGGCCTCGATCGCGCGCCGGTGCGTGTGCAGGCCGGGAAAGAGCGGCAGCAGCGACGGATGGATGTTCAACAGCCGTCCTTCGTAGCGCTGGACGAAACCCGGCGTCAGGATGCGCATGAAACCGGCCAGCAGCAGCAGATCGGGTGCATGCGCGTCGATGGCCTGCGCGAGCGCAGCATCGAACGTCTCGCGGCTCGGGTACGCGCGGTGATCGACGACCGCGGTCGCGATGCCGCGCGCGGCAGCGAAGGCAAGCCCGGCGGCGTCGGCGCGGTTGCTGATCACCGCGCTAATGTGCGCATCCCAGCCCTCGCGTGCGCAGGCCTCGACGATGGCCTCCATGTTGGAGCCCCGCCCGGAGATCAGCACGACGATCGACTTCGGCACCGACGCAGTGTAGCGAGCCGACAGCGTCCGCCCGGCAGTCCGCCCGGCAGCGGCGGCACCGCGCCGCAGGCGTGGCAGGATTGATGTTTGCGCGGGATTTGTCGCCTCTCGAGGCGCGTCCGGCATAGTCGAAGATCGGCCGCCGAACGGATCATTCATGTAAAAGCCGCAAACCATTGCCGGGGATGCAGAACATGGCGAAGTCGAAGAAGAAGGTGGAGGACGCACAAGAGGCGCCGCATCGCGAAACGGCAGACGAGCGGCGTGCGCGCGGCCGGGCGCTGCGCGACTCGGTGCCGCGCCCGGCGCATGCCGGCTGGAAGGCGGCCCCGGATCGGCGCGACCCGGTCGATCTGGTCGCGCTGTCGAGCAGCGGCAGCCTGCCGGCGCTGATCCCGATCCGCTACGGGCGAATGGCCACTTCGGCGTTCGCCTTCTATCGGGGGGCGGCGGCGCTGATGGCGGCCGATCTGGCGACGACGCCGACGAGCGGCATCCTCGTGCAGGCCTGCGGTGATGCGCACCTGATGAACTTCGGCGGCTTCGCGACCCCCGAGCGCAACGTCGTCTTCGACGTCAACGACCTCGACGAGACGCTTCCGGCGCCGTTCGAGTGGGACTTGAAGCGGCTCGCGGCGAGCGTCGTCGTCGCCGCCGATCACGTCCGGCTGCCCGGAAGCGACGCGGCGCGCCTCGCGGCCGACGTCGTGCGCGAATACCGCGAACGGATGATCGACTACTCGGCGATGCGCGTGCTCGACGTCTGGTACGACAAGATCGACCTGCGGCGCTACGAAGATCGCTATGCCGACCCCGACGTGCTCGACGAGGTGAGGCGCCGGATCGCCGACCGCATCGACGTTGCCGAACGCAAGTCGATCCCCGAGACGCTGTACCCGAAGTTCGTCTGCGAGGAGGGCATGCGCCCGCGCATCAAGGACGAGCCGCCGCTGATCTTCCACCCCGACGCCGATCTCGCGCCGGGCGCGGCGAGTGCGTATGCCGAAGCGATCGCCAGCTATCGCAAGAGCCTGCCCGACCACGTCCGCGCGATGTTCGACCGCTTCCAGCTCTTCGACTTCGCGATCAAGGTCGTCGGCGTCGGCAGCGTCGGCACGCTGTGCGGCGTGGGGCTTTTCATGGCCGACGAGGACGATCCGCTTTTCCTGCAGGTCAAGGAGGCGCGCGCCTCGGTGCTCGAGCCGTATGCGGGCAAGAGCCGCTATGCGAATCATGGCCAGCGCGTCGTCGAGGGCCAGCGCCTGATGCAGACGGCGAGCGACGTCTTCCTCGGCTGGATGCGCGCCGAATCGGGGCGCCACTTCTACGTCCGCCAGTTGCGCGACGTGAAGCTCTCGGCGGTGCTCGAGGACGCGGATACGCCGCTGCTGCGCCAGTACGCGCGGATGTGCGCGCACGCGCTGGCGCGCGCGCATGCGCGCTCGGGCGATGCGGCGCTGATCGCCGGCTACATCGGCAGCGGCCGGGCCTTCGACGATGCGATCAGCGAGTTCGCTACCGAATACTTCGATCAGAACCGCAAGGATTACCGCGCCTTCGTGCGCGCCATCCGCGAGGGCCGCATCCAGGCGCAGACCGAGCCCGACTGAGATCGCATCCCGGACGCCGCGCGCAGCGCGGCCCGGCGTGCCGAACCCCCAACCGTAGAATCGGCGCTCGCCCAGCGCGCCCGACGGGCGCCGGCGGTTCGGCACCCGACACGATGAAAGCACGCGTCCTCTCCGGCATGCGCCCCACCGGCGCGCTGCACCTCGGCCACTACCACGGCGCACTGAAGAACTGGGTCCGGCTGCAGGCCGAGTACGAGTGCTTCTTCTTCGTCGCCGACTGGCACGCGCTGACGACGCACTACGAAGAGCGCGAGGTGATCGGCAACAACGTCTACGA
>JBDHSE010000226.1:0-4904 GCA_039807955.1 Ideonella sp.
GGGCGGCGAGTTCGCTCGCCGCCGGGGCGAACGCCGTCGCGCTCGATTTCGATTCGGTGCAGCGCGGCAACCCCGAGATCCAGCGCCGCGCGCAGGAGGTCATCAACCACTGCCAGGCGCTCGGCGAGGTGAATCCGATCCTCGCGATCCACGATGTCGGCGCCGGCGGCATCAGCAATGCGTTTCCGGAACTCGTCGAAGGCGCGGGGCGCGGCGCGCGCTTCGACCTGCGCAAGGTGCCGCTCGAGGAGAGCGGCCTCGCACCGAAGGAGATCTGGTGCAACGAGAGCCAGGAGCGCTACGTGCTCGCGATCGCGCCCGAGAGCCTGCCGCTGTTCGATGCGATGTGCGTGCGCGAGCGTTGCCCGTACGCCGTCGTCGGCGCCGCGACGCAGGAGACGCAGCTCGTCGTCGAGGACGGCCCCGACGGCGAGCGCGTGATCGACATGCCGATGGACGTGCTGCTCGGCAAGCCGCCGCGCATGCATCGCGACGTGGCGCGCGTCGCGTGGCGCGGCGAGCCGCTCGACCTGACCGGCGTCTCGCTCGAGCAGGCCGCGTTCGACGTGCTGCGCCACCCGACCGTCGCGAGCAAGCGCTTCCTGATCGCGATTGGCGACCGCACCGTGGGGGGCTTTAGCCACCGCGACCAGATGGTCGGCCCGTGGCAGGTGCCGGTCGCCGATTGCGCGGTGACGCTCGCCGACTTCGTCGGCGTCGCCGGCGAGGCGATGAGCCTCGGCGAGCGCACGCCGCTCGCTGCGCTCGATGCGCCGGCGTCGGGCCGGATGGCGGTCGCCGAAGCGATCACGAACCTGCTCGCGGCGCCGATCGCGCTCGACCGCGTCAAGCTCAGCTGCAACTGGATGGCCGCCTGCGGCGAGCCGGGCGAGGACGCTGCGCTCTACGACACGGTGCGCGCCGTCGCGCTCGAGCTTTGCCCCAAGCTCGGCATCAGCGTGCCGGTCGGCAAGGACAGCCTGTCGATGCGCACACGCTGGAGCGAAGGCGGCGTGACGCAGCAGGTGACGGCGCCGGTGTCATTGATCGTCAGTGCCTTCGCGACGCTCGACGACGTGCGCGGCACGCTGACGCCGCAGTTGCAGCCGGGTGACACGACGCTGATCCTGATCGACCTCGGCCAGGGCCGCAGGCGCATCGGCGGCTCGATCCTCGCGCAGACGCTGGCAAGGTTCGGCGACGAGGTGCCCGATCTCGACGATGCGCAAAGCCTCGTGCAGCTCGTCGCCGCGATCAACCGCCTGCGCGCGCAAGGCCGGCTGCTCGCGTATCACGACCGCAGCGACGGCGGCCTGTGGGCGGCGGTCTGCGAGATGGCGTTTGCCGGCCACGTCGGCGTGAGCATGAACATCGACATGCTCGTCACCGACGGCGACGGCATTCGCGACAGCGCCACCGACAGCGGCGAGGCGAAGAACTGGGCCGGCCAGGTCGGCGAGCGGCGCAACGACCTGACGCTGCGCGCGCTCTTCAACGAGGAACTCGGCGCCGTGATCCAGGTCGCGCGCGCCGATCGCGACGCCGTTTTCGGCGTGCTGCGCGAGCACGGCCTGTCGCGCCACAGCCACGTCGTCGGCAAGCCGAACACGCGCGGCACGGTCGAGGTCTGGCGCGATGCGAAGAGCGTCTTCAGCGCGCCGTTGGAAACGCTGCACAAGACCTGGGACGAGGTCAGCTGGCGCATCGCGAAGCTGCGCGACAACCCGGACTGCGCCGACGCTGAACACGCTGCCGCGGGCAGCGCGGGCGACCCCGGCCTGCACCTGCAACTCGGCTTCGACGTGCTGGAAGACGTCGCCGCGCCGTACCTGAACGCGAAGCGCCCGGCGGTCGCGATCCTGCGCGAGCAGGGCGTCAACAGCCACGTCGAGATGAGCCATGCGATGGCGCGCGCCGGCTTCGACACCTTCGACGTCCACATGAGCGACCTGCAGGCCGGCCGTGCGCGGCTCGACATGTTCCAGGGCTTCGTCGCCTGCGGCGGCTTCAGCTACGGCGACACGCTCGGCGCCGGCGAGGGCTGGGCGCGGTCGATCCTCTTCAACCCGCGGCTGCTGGAGCAGTTCGCCGCATTCTTCCAGCGCGCCGACAGCTTCGCGCTCGGCGTCTGCAACGGCTGCCAGATGATGGCGGCGCTGGCCGACATCATCCCCGGCGCTAGCGCCTGGCCGCGCTTCACGCGCAACCGCAGCGAGCAGTTCGAGGTCAGGCTGGCTATGGTCGAGGTGGTCGAAAACCCGAGCCTCTTTTTCGCCGGCATGGCCGGCAGCCGGATGCCGATCGCCGTCGCGCACGGCGAGGGTTACGCCGACTTCTCGCAGCGCGGCGACGCCCACGCCGTGCACCGCGCGCTGCGCTTCGTCGACAACCATGGGGCACCGACCGAGGCCTATCCGTTCAACCCGAACGGCAGCGCCGATGGCCTGACCGCGGTGACGACCGCCGACGGCCGCTTCACCGTCTTGATGCCGCACCCCGAGCGCGTCGTTCGCAACCTGCAGCTGAGCTGGGCGAGCGGCGACCCGAACGCGCAAAGCCCCTGGGCGCGGATGTTCGCCAACGCGCGGCGCTGGGTGGGGTAAGGGCAGGTCAAGGGCAACTGGCGCGTTGCGCCGATCGCGGCTGGCCGGGTGTTGTTCGGTAGCACCCTGTCACACCTGACAGTGGCGAACGGCGCGTGGCGTGCGCAGAATCGGTCGCGCCGCCGACCGTCGCAAAGGCGACGCACCGGCGCAAGGTCGAACCCCGCAACCCGAACCCAGAGCCCGCGCCCATGTCCCCGTTCTTCGCCGACCTCGTGACCCGCACCGACGAGGTGCGCCGCGCCTTCGAGAACAACCCCGCGATCCTCGACGCCGTCGCGCACGGCATGGATATCCAGCGCTACCGCAAGTTCCTGCTCGAGCTCTACCACATCGTCTGGCACTTCAACCCGGTGTCGGCCGCCGCCGCGAGCCGTATCCCCGACAGCCATCGCCAAGTGCGCTACCACCTCTACGAGCACATGCACGAGGAGTCGGGACACGAACAGTGGGTGCTCGACGACCTCGACGCCGTCGGCGTCACGGCGCAGGACGCGCACGCCTGGCCGGCGAGCGCCGACACGCTCGCGATGTGCGGCTACAACTACTGGCAGGCCGACCGCGGCAACCCCTGCTCTGTGCTCGGCATGCTCTACGCGCTCGAAGTCATCGCCTCGGTCTACGGCGGCACCTTCACGGCGGCGATCCGCGAGTCGCTGCTGCTCGTCGGCGAGCGCGGCACCTCGTTCATCGGCTCGCACTCGACGATGGACGTCGCCCACATGGCGAGCCTGCGCGTCGTTCTCAACACGCTCGACGACGCGGCGGCGCGTGACGCGGTCGTCGAATCGACGAACGTCAACTTCCATCTGCTGACGCGAATCTTCGCGGCGGTATGACGCAGGCGGCGGGGATCCCGGGGCTGCTCGGGCGGCCCTACAAGTACATCCGCCTCGAATGGAGTTCGGAGCTCGGCGTGCTGAGGCTGCGCACCGCGGTGCGGCCGATCCAGTGCTACAGCCTCGCGGTGATGGGCGAGATGCACCAGCTGATCCGCGACATCAACGCCAACCCCGGCCTCATCAAGCACTACGTGATGTCGTCGGACGTCGCCGGCGTCTTCAACTTCGGCGGCGACCTGTCGCTGTTCGTGCTGCTGATCCGCGCCCGCGACCTCGATTCGCTCAAGCTCTACGGCCGCAAGTGCGTCGACCTCGTCTGGTGGCTCGAGAACGCGCCGGCACTCGGCATCCACACGACGGTGCTGGTGCAGGGCGACACGCTCGGCGGCGGGCTCGAGTCGGTGCTGCCGTTTCACCGCGTGATCTTCGAGCGCAGCGCGCAGGCCGGCTTCCCGGAGGTGCTGTTCAACCTCTATCCCGGCATGGGCGCGTGGAACTTCACGCTGCGCAAGGCGGGTTTCGCGGTTGCCAACGAGATGATCCTGTCGGGGCGGCTCTACAACGCCGACCAGCTCTTTCGGCGCGGCCTCGTCGACCTCGTCGTCGACGACGGCGAGGGCGAAGCGGCGATCGAGCACGTCGTCACGTCGGTCCACCCGCGGCTGCGCGGAACGCTCGCCGCGCTGCAGGCACGGCGCCTCGCGGCGCCGATCACCTACGAATCGCTGCTCGCGATCGTCGACCAGTGGGCCGAGACGGCGATGGCGCTGACCGACCGCGACCTGCGGCTGATGGAGCGCCTCGCTCGCGCGCAGGTGCGCAAGGCCGGCGGCGGCGACGAGGGCGCGGTCGAGGAGATCAAGCGCATGGAACTCGATACCGCGTGGGGCGAGGAGCGCAGCGGCCAGACGAACTGGGGCGACGAGCACACCGGCATCACGGAGTGGGCGACGCCACGCTGAGCGGCCTGTGCTACGCGGCCGAGTGCGGCGGCGAAGATGCGGGCAGTGCGGCTGCATGCCCACACTGTGATCCAAGTCAAATAGGAATCATTCTCGACTGACTAGAATCGGGGTAGCCAACCCCGATGTCCACCCTCAGCACATTTCTCGATAGGCGCTGTTCTCTCGCCGCCAACGCAGTCGAACCCGGCATGTCTCGCCCACGCAGGCCCGGCGCGGGACGCGCCCTAGGCGCCGCGCTGCGGCTCGGTGCACGCAGCAAAGCTGCCGCGGCTCGTCCTCGCGGGCCCGCCGGCTTCGGTCTCAGACGCACTCGTCCACATGGTCGATTCGGGGGCGCTCGCCGACGTCGCCGACGCGGTCGAGTTCCTGCCTTGGCGCGACCCGGACCACCTGCGCGCGATCGCGCTCGGCAAGCAGGCCGACGTTCTCGCGATGCCGGTCAACGTCGCAGCCAACCTGTACAACCGCGGCGTCGAACTCGAGCTCGTCAACGT
>JBDHSE010000227.1:0-4903 GCA_039807955.1 Ideonella sp.
GCGACCGACGACGGCTACGACGAGGCGATGCTGCTCGACGCGTCGGGCTTCGTCAGCGAGGGCGCGGGCGAGAACCTCTTCATCGTCAAGGGCGGCGTCGTCTACACGCCCGACCTGTCGGCCGGCGCGCTGAACGGCATCACGCGCAACACGGTGTTCGCGATCTGCGAGGACCTGGGCCTCGAGCTCGTCGAGAAGCGCATCACGCGCGACGAGGTCTACATCTGCGACGAGGCGTTCTTCACGGGCACCGCCGCCGAGGTGACGCCGATCCGCGAACTCGACCGCATCGAGATCGGCGCCGGCTCGCGCGGCCCGGTCACCGAAAAGATTCAGAACGCGTTCTTCGACATCGTCAACGGACGCAACCCGAAGTACGCCCATTGGCTGGCGAAGGTGTGACGGCGATGAGCGACGCAGGCAACGAAGCGCGGGACGACGCGGTCGAGGTGACGGCCAAGGACATGCCGATGCCGGGGACGATCTTCTGCCCGAACCCGAAGATGCGGCTGTGGAACGCCCACCCGCGCGTCTACTTCGACATCGGCACCACCGGCAAGGCCAGCTGCCCGTACTGCGGCACGCGCTACCGGCTGAAGGCGGGCGAGGCGATCGGTGCGCACTGACAGCCGGCCCGCTGCCCGGGCGGATCGCCGCCGGCGATGACGCGCAGCCTCGTCATCGCGCCGCAGTGGATCGGCGACGCGGTGATGAGCGAGCCGCTGCTCGCGCGCCTCGCGGCGCGCGGCGAGGTGATCGCCGCCGCCGCGCTGCCGTGGGTCGCGCCGGTCTACCGCGCGATGCCGCAGGTCGCCGAAGTGATCGAACTGCCGTTCGCCCACGGCCGGGTCGACCTGTCGGCAAGGCTTCGCATCGCGCGCGAGCTGCGCGGCCGCTTCGACGCCGCGTACGTGCTGCCGAACTCGTTCAAGTCGGCGCTGCTGCCGTTCCTGGCGCGCATCCGGCTGCGCGTCGGCTATCTCGGCGAGTCGCGCTACGGCGTGCTGAACCGGCGCCTCGCGAACGTCCCCGGCCGGCCGCCGATGGTCGCGTTCTACAGCGCGCTTGCGGGCGAGGCGGCGCAAGCCGGCGAGCAGCCGCGGCTCGTGCTCGACGCGGCGCGCATCGCCGCCGCGACCGAGCGTGCCGGCGTCGCGCCGGGCGGCTACTGGGTGTTCGCGCCGGGCGCCGAGTACGGGCCGGCCAAGCGCTGGCCGGCGGCGCACTATGCGGCGCTCGCGCGCAGCCTGCACGCGCACAGCGCGCTGCCGGTGCTGCTGCTCGGCTCGGCGAAGGAGGCGGCGCTGTGCCAGGACGTCGTGCGCCAGGCGGTCGGCGCCTGCGAGGTGCTCGCCGGGCAGACGTCGCTTGCCGACGCGATGGCGCTGATCGCCGCCGCGCGCGGCGTCGTCAGCAACGATTCGGGGCTGATGCACGTCGCCGCCGGCTTCGGCGTGCCGCAGGTCGCGCTGTTCGGATCGACGAGCCCTGAGCACACGCCGCCGCTGAACCCGAACGCGCGAATCATCTGGCTGAAGGACGAGCTGCAGCTCGACTGCGCGCCGTGCTTCGACCGCGTCTGCCGCTTCGGCCACACCCGCTGCCTGACCGAGATCGCGCCGCCGCGGGTGCAGGCGGCGTTGCTGGAGGCAGCGGCGCAACGGCCCGCCGATCCGCGATGAGCAGCCCGCGCCGATCCGAGCCGGCCAACGCCCGGCGCGACGCTAAAGGGTCCGTGCCGGACACGGTGCCGTCGTTCGCGGCCGATCCGCGCTTGCATCAGGCGCTGGCCGGCGCCGGCACCTCGGTCTGGGAATGGAATGTGCTGACCGACGTGCTGGGCGACCTCGACGAAGGCACGGCGATGCTCGGCTACGCGCACGGCGAGGTCGAATCGACGCAGGCCGCCTGGGGCGCGCTGATCCACCCCGACGACCGCGCCGACAACGAGGCCGCCTACGAACGCCACGTCCGCGGCGAGGTCGCGATCTACGAGCACGAGTACCGGATCAAGGCGCGCGACGGCTCGTGGCGCTGGATGTCCGAACGCGGGCGCATCGTCGAGCGCGGCCGCGACGGCGCGCCGCTGCGCATGCTCGGCACCCAGACCGACATCACCGAACGCAAGCGCGCCGAAAGCGTCGCGCGCGAACTCGGCGAGCGGCTGCGCAAGGTCGCGCGCCATGTGCCGGGCATGGTGTTCCAGTTCGCGCGGCTGGCCGACGGCAGTGGCCACTTCCCCTACATCAGCGAGCGCTGCCTCGCGCTGACCGGCATCGCGCCGGATCTGCTGCGCGCCGACGCGACGGCGATGCTGCGCGCGACCGAGCGCGCCGATCGCGAACGCGTGCGCGAGTCGATCAGCCGTTCGATGCAGCGGCTGCGGCCGTGGCGCTGCGAGTTCCGGCTGCACCTGCCCGATGGCGGCCTGCGCTGGCTGCGCGGCAGCGCGACGCCGCAAGCCGAGGGCGACGGCGGCGTGCTCTGGCACGGCTATCTCGAGGACGTGAGCGAACTGCACGAACTCGAGCAGGTGCGCCTCGCGCGCGCCGCGGCCGAGGCGGCGAACCGGGCGAAGACCGAGTTCCTCTCGCACATGAGCCACGAGTTGCGTACCCCGCTCAACGCGGTGCTCGGTTTCGCGCAACTGCTGCAGATCGACCGCAACGAGCCGCTGGGCGCGCGCCAGCAGCGCCACGTCGCGCTGATCCGCGAGGCCGGCGAGCACCTGCTCGAGATGATCAGCGAACTGCTCGACCTGACCCGGGTCGAGGCCGGGCGGCTCGAGGTCGCGCTCGCCGATATCGCCATCGCGCCGCTGCTGCGCGAGTGTGCCGACATGCTGCAGCCGCTCGCCGCCGCGGCTGGCGTCGAGATCGCGATCGAGCCCTGCCCGGCCGCGCTGCGGGTGCGCGCCGACCGCACGCGCCTCAAGCAGGTGCTTGCCAACCTGCTGTCCAACGGCGTCAAGTACAACCGCCGGGGCGGCCGCGTCGCGGTGCAGGTGCGCGGCGCAGGGCAGCGCGTCACGATCGACGTGAGCGACGATGGCGCCGGCATTGCGGCGAAGGATCTGAAGGCACTGTTCGAGCCGTTCAACCGCCTCGCGCAGCGCCACAGCGGGATCGAGGGCACCGGCATCGGCCTCGCGCTCAGCCGCGCGCTGGTGCGGGCGATGGGCGGCGAGATCACGGCCAAGTCGCGGCATGGATCAGGCTCGACGTTCAGCGTCGAGCTGCCGCGCGCGGCCGAGGCGGATGCGCTGCACGAGCCCGGCCCACGAATCGAATCGTGAAATCGAACCGACCATGAACGAACGCGCCGAATTCATCCTCACCCTGTCGTGCCGCGACCGGCCGGGCATCGTCCACGCGATCTCGGGGCTGCTCTACGAGGTCGGCTGCAACATCATCGATTCGCAGCAGTTCGGCGACCTGCCGGCGGCCGACGACGCGCAGTGCCTGCACGCGACGGGGCTGTTCTTCATGCGGGTCCACTTCTCGGCACCGGCCGCGCTCGCCGACCTCGGCGTGCTGCGAACGCTCTTCGCGCCGACGCGCGAGCGCTTCGAGATGGAGCTGCAGCTGCACGCGCTCGCCGACCGGCCGCGCCTGCTGCTGATGGTTAGCCGCGAGGGCCATTGCCTGAACGACCTGCTGTTTCGCTCGCGCTCGGGCCAGTTGCGCGCCGAGATCGCGGCGATCGCCTCGAACCATCCCGACTTCGCCGGGCTCGCCGCGAACTACGGTGTCGCGTTCCATCACCTGCCGCTCGCCGCCGGCGCGGCGGCCGACGCAAAGGCGGCGCAGGAGCAGGCGCTGCGCGAGATCATCGAGCGCGAACGCATCGCCCTCGTCGTCCTCGCGCGCTACATGCAGATCCTGAGCCCGGCGCTGTGCGGCTTGCTGCAGGGCCGCGCGATCAACATCCACCACAGCTTCCTGCCGAGCTTCAAGGGCGCGCGGCCCTACCTGCAGGCGCACGACCGCGGCGTGAAGCTGATCGGCGCGACGGCGCACTACGTGACGGCCGACCTCGACGAGGGCCCGATCATCGAGCAGGACGTCGCGCGCGTCGACCACAGCCTGAACGCCGACGACCTCGCCGCCGTCGGCCGCGACGTCGAGAGCGTCGTCCTCGCCCGCGCCGTACGCTGGCACGTCGAGCACCGGGTGCTGCGGAACGGGCCGAAGACGGTGGTTTTTCGCTGAGCGCCGGAGGACCGTCCGTGGCGACCAGGAAGCCTCTTCCATTTCCGATCGGCTCTCCCGACGAGACCGAGGCATCGTTTTACGAGGCCCTGCAACTGGGCGACATCGCGCGCCTGATGGCGGTGTGGGCCGACGATGAAGCGACGCTTTGCATTCATCCGGGCTGGCCGCGCCTGGTCGGGGCGGCCGCGATACGCGCATCGTACGAGCGCATGTTCGCGCACGGCCCGGTCGACGTCTGGGCCGAGGACGTGCGCCGCTGGCAAAGCGCAGCAAGCGCGGTGCACAGTGTCGTCGAGCGCGTCGGCGTGCTGACCCCCGAAGGGCTGCGCGCGGTGCACATCTACGCGACCAATGTCTACGTCAAGACCAGCGTCGGCTGGCGCCTCGTCGCGCACCATGCGGGCCCGGGAATGGCGGGCGAGCCGGCCGAGGCGGCGCCGATTTCGTCGGCGATTCACTGAGAGGGTGTTTCCCAAATGAATGCACCCACGTTGCCCCTCGCAATGCGCGCAGACAAGGCGCGGCGCGCAGCCCAGGCTCACCGCCTGGGCAAGCGGCGCAACGCCGTATGCGCGCATGGCGAGGGACAACCCGAAGGGCCGGAGCAGCCGAGGGCGCATTGATTTGGGAAACACCCTCTGATGGTCGACTATCGCGCGCCGGGCTGGCTTGCCGGTTCGGGGCCGCTC
>JBDHSE010000007.1:0-28562 GCA_039807955.1 Ideonella sp.
CGTTGTGGACGATCTCGATGCCGCGCGCCGATTTCTCGCACAACTCGCAGACGTGCGCGAGCGGCAGCGCGGTGTGGCCGCCGTTGATGTGGCCGATGATGTCGGCGTCGGCTTCGAGCACGACGTCCTTGTCGATCAGCCCCGAGCCGGGGATCGACGGCCCGCCGGTGTGGATCGTGCTCTGGATGCCGTTCTTGCGCGCCCACGCGACCATGCGATGCGCCTCCTCGCCGGCCTTCACCGAGCCGAGGCCGACTTCGCCGAGCAGCCTGACGCCGGCCTTGGCGAGGTCCTCGAAGTCCTGCTCGACCATGCCCTTCTCGAGGACCGGCGCGCCGGCCAGCACCTTCACGCCGCCGGGGCGGAAGGCGTCGAACGCGCGCTGCGCGGTGATCGCGAGCGCCTTCAGGCCGACGATGTCCTTCGGCCGGCCCGGCAGGTGCACCTCGCCGGCCGAGATCATCGTCGTCACGCCGCCGTTCATCGTCGAATCGATCCAGCCGAGCTGGTTCTGGCGCGGCGTCCAGTCGCCGAACACCGGGTGGACGTGGCTGTCGATCAGCCCCGGGCAGACGCAGGTGGCGCGGGCGTCGATCACGACGCTGGCTTGCGCCGTGTCGCAGTCGGCCTCCATGCCGACGGCGGTGATCAATCCGTCGTCGATGACGATCGTGTCGGCCTGCAGGATCGGCTGGTCGATGTCGCCCGACAGCATCAGGCCGATGTTGCGGATCACGACCTTGCCGGAGGCCGATGTTGCTGCTGCTTGTGCCATGAGTGCGCTCCTCGAATGCCGAACGGTGGAGAAGGGGCGGGCCGGCTGCCGGCCGCCTCGAATGAACTGACCTACGGCGCGCCGATCGAGACGGTGCGCAGCACCGCCTGCTTGGCGAACGCCTCCCAGTGCGCGACGGCCCGCGGGTCGGCGAGGTTCTCGCCGAGAAAGGCCGACAGCGTGTAGCGGTTGGACTGGTAGAAGTAGCCGGTGGCAGCGATCAGCAGGTAGACGTCGCGCGCCGTCACGTCGGCGCGAAAGAGGCCCTTCGCGACGCCGCTTTGCAGCACCTGCGCGACGACGCCGATCGCCGGCGACGAATACTCGCCTGCGCGGCGCGACTTGCTGATGTGGCGTCCGCGGTGCAGGTTCTCGCTGTTGAGCAGCGTGACGAACTCGGGGTGCTCGCGGTAGTACGCCATGACGAAGCCGACGATCTCCTGCAGCGACTCGACGGGCCGCTCGCTGTCGAGCGCGATCGCCGCCTCGGCCTCGTCGAAGCGGCGGTAGGCCTCTTCGAGGACGGCGACGAACAGGCCCTCCTTGCTGCCGAAGTAGTAGTAGATCATGCGGTCGTACGACTTCGCGGCCTTCGATATCTTCTCGACGCTCGCGCCGCTCAGGCCGTACTTGGCGAAGATCTTCGTCGCCGCGCGCAGCAGGCTGTCGCGCGTCGCCTGCGCCGCGAGTTCGCGCACGCCCGGCTTGCGCGCCGCGCGCGGCCTGCTTCTCGACGGACTCCTGGCTTTGCGGGCGGGCATCTGCAACGGCGTGCGCCGGCGTCAGGGCTTGTCGTCCGGCAGCTTGTAGTTCGCGAGCTTGTTCTTCACGTCCTTCCAGCGGTCGACGTCGGGCAGCGGGTCCTTGCTCGACGACAGCACCGGCCACTGCGGCGCGTAGCGCTTGTTGATCGCGAGAAAGACCTCCTGCCCCTCGGGCACGTCCTCCTCGGCGAAGATCGCCTCGACCGGGCACTCGGGGATGCAGACCGCGCAGTCGATGCACTCTTCGGGGTCGATGACGAGGAAGTCGGCGCCCTCGTGGAAGCAATCGACGGGGCAGACGTCGACGCAGTCGGTGTACTTGCAAAGAATGCAGCTGTCGGTCACGACATGGGTCATGCGCTCACCTCTCGGAATGTCGGATGGAGGAAAAACAGTTTGCCAGATGCGCGCGAAGGCGTTAAAGTCCGCGCCTCGTTCATGGAGTGTTCACAACATCAACGTTCGGTGGATGCTACATCAGCGGTCTGGTTCGGGCAAGGCGGTTCGGTGCCGCGGTGAGGGGGTCTTGGCGATGACGGAACACACGAAGACGGACGGCCTGCCGGGCATCGACGTGCCGCCCGCGGTGCAGGTGCTCGACCGCGCGCCGCTGCGCAACGAGCGCATGGCGGCCGACAAGGTCGAGTGCAACGCCTGCCCGATCCTGTGCCAGATCAGCCCCGGCAAGACCGGCGCCTGCGACCGCTACGCGAACGAAGACGGCACCCTGGTGCGCGTCGATCCGGTCCTGCTGCTGCGCCGCACGCTGGCCAAGGATGCGCCGCCGCTCGTCTCGTTCGTGCCGCACGGCGCGCCCGACGCCGCGCCGGCGCCGGCCGACTGGGACGGCGATCTGCTGCTCGCCGACGAGGTGTTCGTGACGGCGGTCGGCGCATCGACGACGTATCCCGACTACAAGCCGGCGCCGTTCATCGTCGGCTCGAAGGCAGCGGGCGTCGACATGGTCACCGTCGTCACCGAAGGCATCTTCAGCTATTGCAGCCTGAAGTTGAAGATCGACACCGACCGCTACCTCGGCCCGGAGCAGGCCAACGTGCGCTGCAAGGGAGAGGTCGTCGGCCATGTGACGACGGTCGAGTACGGCTCGCAGATGCTTTCGCTAGGCGGCGTGCACCACCTGACGGGCGGCAGCAAGAAGGAAGGCCGCATCACGCTCGAGGCGATGGAGGCGCTCGGCAACAAGCGCGCCGTCGAGCTGACGATCGACGGCGGCTCGCAGGTCGTCGTCCAGGCCGGTCGCGCGCCGATCGTCAACGGCGTCGAGGAGCAGCGCATGCGCGTCGGCTGCGGCTCGGCGACGATCGGC
This sequence comes from Ideonella sp., assembly GCA_039807955.1. Classification (GTDB taxonomy): domain Bacteria; phylum Pseudomonadota; class Gammaproteobacteria; order Burkholderiales; family Burkholderiaceae_C; genus CAIKUF01. The sequence continues at coordinate 2,867 of JBDHSE010000007.1, forward strand.
ATCTTCGCCAAGCAGTTCTTCGGCCACGCCGACGAGGTCGTCGTCGTCGACGACCACATCACCGGCGTGTTGACCGAGCACCAGGCCGGGCGCTGCCTCGGCATGCGCCACTCGGGCATCAAGATGCGCGGGCGCAAATCGACACCCGGCAGGTACTTCCAGGTCGCGAACCCCGGCACCGGCTGGGGCGGGACCGATATCGCCGATCCGCTCGCGATCGTCGACTCGTGGGACGCGAAGACGGCCTGGCCCGGCCTGCGCCTGCTGATGACGTCGACGACCGGCGAGCACGCCTCGTGGTACGTGCTCGACGACCAGCTCGTGCCGCGGGAGGACGAGGTGCCGTCTTCGCTGCGCTCGGTCATCGACCGAATCGGCGAGAACTGCGAGCCGTCGCTGTGCACCGTGCTCTTTCTCGGCGGGGCCGGCGGCAGCCTGCGCGCCGGCGTGACCGAGAACCCGGTGCTGCTGACGCGCTCGATCAAGCAGGCGCTCGTCAACGTCACCTGCGGCGGCGCGCCGGCCTACGTCTGGCCGGGCGGCGGCATCACGATCATGGTCGATGTGATGCGCATGCCCGACAACAGCTTCGGCACGGTGCCGACGCCAGCAATCGTCGCGCCGATCGAGTTCTCGATGACGCTCGACGACTACCGCACGCTCGGCGGCCATGTCGACAGCGTGCGATCGCTCGAGGACGCGCTGCGCCACGGCGCGCGCAACAACGACGGCGCGCCGACAAGCCGTCGCTGGGAAGCGGCCAGTCCCGCCAACCCGTGGCCGATCGGCCATGCACCGTTGCTGGGCTGAGCGCGCGATGCCTGCCTGCCAAGCGCGGCTCGCCGACGGCCGCATGCATTTCCAGCACGGCCCGATCGACATCGTGATCGGCGCCGACGGCGATGCGCATGCGGTCGCGGCGGCGCATGCTGCGGCGTGGGAACGCTTCGAAGGCGTGCTCGACGAACTGGTGGCCGAACTGCCGCTGTTGCGCGCGCCGATCGCCGGGCCGTGCCGCCTCGAAGGCCCGATCGCGCGGCGAATGTGGCTCGCCTGCGAGCCGTACCGCGCCGGCTTCATCACGCCGATGGCGGCCGTCGCCGGTGCCGTCGCGCAGGAACTCATCGCGTTCTACGAGCGGGACGGCATCGAACGCGCCTGGGTCAACGACGGCGGCGACATCGCGTGGCACCTCGCGCCGCGGCAGTCGCTGCGCGTCGGGCTCTTTGCCGACCTCGCGAAGCTCGACGCCGAGCAGATCGTGCACGGCATCCGAAACGACGGCGCGCAGGACGTGACGCACGAGATGCCGGTGCGCGGCGTCGCGACCAGCGGCTGGCGCGGGCGCAGCTTCTCGCGCGGCATCGCCGACAGCGTGACGGTGCTTGCGCGCACCGCGGCGCAGGCGGATGCGGCGGCGACGGTGATCGCCAACGCGGTCGATGTGGACGACCCACGCATCGTCCGCCGGCCGGCGTGCGAGCTCAAGGACGACAGCGATCTCGGAACGATTGCCGTGACGGCGGACGTTCCGCTGCTTGGCGTCGACACGGTGCGGCGCGCGCTGGCGGCCGGCCGGCACCGCGCAGTCGAACTGCGCGAGGCCGGGCTGATCTGGTCGTGCACGCTCGTTTGCCAGGGTCAGGTAACCTATGTCGGCGAGACGCATTTCGAGTCTGTGGCCGACGAAAGCTCGATGACCATTCACGCAATCGCGGCGGCCTGAAGGCAAGCCCGCAAGGAGTCCGAATCGATGATCGAGATCCGACGCGTCATGACCCAGGTGGAGGAGATCCGCCACGAGTTCGGCCCCGCGCCCGACGCACTACTGCTGCGCGGCGCGATCGCGGCCGTGCTGCGCAACCCGTTTTCGGGGCGCTACGTTGCCGACATCCTGCCGATGATGGAGGCGCTGAACCCGGTCGGCGTCGACATGGCCCATCGTCTGCGCGCCGCGATGGACGTGCCGGTCGAGCGCATCGAGTGCTACGGCAAGGGGGCTATCGTTGGCAGCAGCGGCGAGCTCGAGCACGGCGCGCTGTGGCACGTGCCGGGCGGCTACGCGATGCGCGAACTGCTCGGCTGGAAGGGCGACCGCGCCGCGTACGCGAAGGGCGAGGGCGAGGCCAAGACCGGCCAGCCCGGCAACGCGCTCGCGATCGTGCCGTCGACGAAGAAGGTCGGCGCGCCGGGCACGGCGCTCGACGTGCCGCTGACGCACATCAACGCCGCCTACGTGCGCAGCCATTTCGACGCGATGGAGGTGCGCGTGCCGGGCGCTCCGGCGGCCGACGAACTCGTCTTCATCCTCGCGATGAGCACCGGAGCGCGCATTCACGCCCGCGTCGGCGGCCTGGCCGCGAACGCGATCAAGAACTGGGACGGCCTGCGCTGAGCAGCCGTCCCCGCATCGAAACTCGAGGATTGGGAAAGAGTATGTCTGCCAAGATTCGCAAGATCGTCGTTCAGGTCGACGAAATCCGCATCGAGATGGGCCGCCCCGTCGAGCCGCCAACGCGCCGCGCGCTCGCGATGGCGGTGATCGAGAACCCCTGCGCCGGCCGCTACGTCGAGAACCTCGACGAACTGACCGCGATCGGCGAGGAACTCGGCGGCCTGCTCGGCAAACGCTGCGTCGATGCGCTCGGCATCAAGCCTGGGCAGGCGCAGAGCTACGGCAAGGCGGCGATCGTCGGCGAAGCGGGCGAGATCGAGCATGCCGCGGCGATCCTGCACCCCAAGCTCGGCGCGCCGCTGCGTGCCGCGGTCGAGAAGGGCGCGGCGCTCGTGCCTTCGAGCAAGAAGCGCGGCGGCCTCGGCACCGCGATCGACGTGCCGCTCGGCCACAAAGACGCGGCCTTCGTTCGCAGCCACTTCGACGCGATGGAGGCGCGCATCGGCGACGCGCCGCGCGCCAACGAGATCCTCGTCGCCGTCGTCGTCACCGACAGCGGCCGGCCGCTGGCGCGCGTCGGCGGCCTGAAGGCAAGCGAGATCAAGGGCGAGGACGGCCTGCGCTGACGCCGACCTTCCTTCCGAAGTTTCTTCAACCCACTCCAGCAGGAGACAAGTGATGGTCCAACGCAGACAGGTTTGGCGCGGTGCCGCCGCAGCTTTCGCCCTTGCCGCCGTCGGGATGACGCCGGCCCTCGGCGCCGACGTGATCAAGATTGGCGAGATCAACAGCTACAAGGCGCAGCCGCAGTTCCTCGGGCCGTACAAGATGGGGATGGAACTCGCCGTCGACGAGATCAACGCGGCAGGCGGCATCAACGGCAAGAAGCTCGAACTGATCACGCGCGACGACAACGCCAACCCGGGCGACGCGGTGCGCGCCGCCGAGGAGTTGCTCTCGCGCGAGCAGGTCGACGTGCTGATGGGCACCTTCCTGTCGCACGTCGGCCTTGCGGTGACCGACTTCGCGAAGCAGAAGAAGACCTTCTTCCTCGCCGGCGAGCCGCTGACCGACAAGATCGTCTGGGAAGACGGCAACAAGTACACCTACCGGCTGCGGCCCTCGACCTACATGCAGGTCGCGATGCTCGTTCCCGAGGCGGTGAAGATGAACAAGAAGCGCTGGGCCGTCGTCTACCCGAACTACGAGTACGGCCAGTCGGCGGTCGCGACCTTCAAGAAGCTGATGAAGGCGGCGCAGCCCGACATCGAGTTCGTCGCCGAACAGGCGCCGCCGCTCGGCAAGGTCGATGCCGGCAGCGTCGTCCAGGCGCTCGCCGACGCCAAACCCGATGCGATCTTCAACGTTCTCTTCGGCGCCGATCTCGCGAAGTTCGTCCGCGAGGGCAACACGCGCGGCCTCTTCAAGGACCGCGAGGTCGTCAGCATGCTGACCGGCGAGCCCGAGTACCTCGAGCCGCTGAAGAACGAGGCGCCCAACGGCTGGGTCGTCACCGGCTACCCGTGGTACGGCATCGACACGCCCGAGCACAAGGCCTTCCTCGCCGCCTACCAGGCGAAGTTCAAGGACCACCCGTACCTGGGCTCGATCGTCGGCTACAGCGCCGTCAAGTCGCTCGCCGCCGGCATCAAGAAGGCCGGATCGACGAAGACCGACGCGATGGTGCAGGCGTTCAGCGGACTCGAGGTCGAGACGCCGTTCGGCAAGATCCTGTACCGGCCGATCGATCATCAATCGACGATGGGCGGCTATGTCGGCCGCACCAAGAATGTCGACGGCAAAGGCGTGATGGTCGACTACAAGTACCTCGACGGCGCGAAGTACATGCCGTCGGACGCCGAAGTGAAGAAGCTGCGGCCGGCCGACTGATCCGCCTGCCCGGCAGGGGTGCGTGCCCGGCGGCACGCACCTCTTGATCGACACGCCATCGATGCCGGCGCCCGCCGCGGCCCGCCGCGAGCGATTCCCGGGTCCGTCGAACCCGCAACCGCAGGTCGTGCCATGAGCTTCTCCGGTCTCATCGTCCAGCTTCTCAACGGCCTGGCCGGCGCCTCGTCGCTGTTCATGGTCGGCGCCGGCCTGTCGCTGATCTTCGGCGTGACGCGGATCGTCAACTTCGCCCACGGCTCGTTCTACATGGTCGGCATCTACGTCGCCTATTCGCTCGTCGATCGGTTCGGCGGCGCGATCGGCTTCTGGCCGGCGCTGCTGCTCGCGGCGGTCGCCGTCGGCGTGCTCGGCGCGGCAATCGAGATCGTGCTCTTGCGCCGCATCTACCATGCGCCCGAACTCTTTCAACTGCTCGCCACCTTCGCCCTCGTCCTCGTCTTCAAGGACGCGGTGCTCTGGTACTGGGGGCCGGAGGAACTGCTCGGCCCGCGCGCGCCGGGCCTGTCTGGTTCCGTCACGATCCTCGGCCGCCAGTTCCCGTCGTACGACCTGCTGCTGATCTTCGTCGGCCCGATCGTGCTCGGGCTGCTGTGGCTGCTGCTGACGCGCACCCGCTGGGGCACGCTCGTTCGCGCCGCGACGCAGGACCGCGAGATGGTCGCCGCGCTCGGCGTCAACCAGGCGTGGCTCTTCACGGCGGTGTTCGCGCTCGGCGCGATGCTCGCCGGGCTCGGCGGTGCGCTGCAGCTGCCGCGCGAGCCGGCGAATCTCGAGCTCGATCTGCAGATCATCGGCGGCGCGTTCGTCGTCGTCGTCGTCGGCGGCATGGGGTCGATCCCCGGCGCGTTCGTCGCCGCGCTCTTGATCGCCGAGCTGAAGGCGATCTGCATCTGGCTCGGCCTCGTCGACGTGTTCGGCGTCAGCGTCTCGTTCTCGAAGCTGACGCTCGTCGTCGAGTTCCTCGTCATGGCGGTCGTCCTCGTCTGGCGGCCGTGGGGCCTGATGGGGCGCGAGCAGGCGCCGAGCCGCCACGTCGGCCCGGTCGAGGCGCCGCTGCGCCCGGCCGACAAGCTCTTCAAGGCGGGCGCGGCGGTCCTGCTCCTCGCGCTCGTCGCGATGCCGATCGTCGCCGCCGACGCGCCGTATGCGACGGTGCTCGCGATCGACCTGCTGATCGCGGCGCTGTTCGCGACGAGCCTGCACTTCATCATGGGGCCGGGCGGCATGCACTCGTTCGGCCATGCGGCCTACTTCGGCCTCGGCGCGTACGGCGCGGCGCTGCTGCTGCGGGCGTTGCCGATGGAGTTCGCATTGATCCTCGCCCCGGTCGTCGGCGCGCTCGGCGCCGTGCTCTTCGGCTGGTTCTGCGTGCGGCTGTCGGGCGTCTATCTCGCGATGCTGACACTCGCCTTCGCCCAGATCGCATGGGCGATCGTCTACCAGTGGGACAGCTTCACCGGCGGCAGCAACGGCGTCACCGGCGTCTGGCCGGCCGAGTGGCTCACCGGCGGCAGCCGCTACTACTACCTGACGCTCGTGCTCGTCGTCGGCTCGCTGCTGGTGCTGCGCAGGATGCTCTTCTCGCCGTTCGGCTACGCGATGCGCGCCGGCCGCGATTCGCCGCTGCGCGCCGACGCGATCGGCATCGACGTCAAGCGCAACCAGTGGATCGCCTTCACGATCGCGGGCGCGTTCGCGGGCCTTGCCGGCGGTCTGTTCGCGTTCTCCAAGGGCAGCATCTCGCCCGAGGGTCTGTACGTCAGCAAGTCGATCGACGGCCTCGTGATGGTGCTGCTCGGCGGTGTGCAGACGCTCGCCGGCGGCGCCGTCGGCGCTGTCACGTTCACGTGGCTGCACGACACCGTCGCGCGCAACACCGAGTACTGGCGCGCGATGCTCGGCGCGATCATCCTGATCCTCGTGCTCCTCTTCCCGCAGGGGATCGCCGGCTTCCTGCGCCAGATCGTCTACGGCAAGCGTGAAGCGAAAGGGGAGCCAGCATGAGCCTGCTCGAAGTGCGCGGCCTCGGTAAATCGTTCGGCGGCAACCGGGCGGTCGACGGCGTCGATTTCAAACTCGAGGCGGGCGAGTTGTTGGCGCTGATCGGGCCCAACGGCGCCGGCAAGTCGACGACCTTCAACATGGTCAACGGCCAGTTGCGCGCCGACTCGGGCTCGATCCTGTTCGACGGCAAGGAACTCGTCGGCCTGCGGCCGCGCCAGATCTGGCAGCTCGGCGTCGGCCGCACGTTCCAGATCGCGGCAACGTTCGCCTCGCTGACCGTCGTCGAGAACGTGCAGATGGCGCTCATCTCGGCCGACCGCAAGCTCTATTCGATGTGGCGTCCGGCGGCGGCGCACAAGCGCGTCGAGGCGATCGAGCTGCTCGCCCAGGTCGGCATGTCGGAGCAGGCCGACCGGCCGTGCAGCGTGCTCGCCTACGGCGACGTAAAAAGGGTCGAGCTTGCAATCGCGATGGCGAACCGCCCCAAGCTGCTGCTGATGGACGAGCCGACGGCCGGCATGGCGCCGAAGGAGCGCAACGAGCTGATGGCGCTGACCAAGCAGCTCGTCGTCGAGCGCGGCATCGGCGTGCTCTTCACCGAGCACAGCATGGACGTCGTCTTCGCCTACGCCGACCGCATGATCGTGCTGGCGCGCGGGCGGCTGATCGCCGAGGGCAAGCCGATGGAGATCCGCGACCATCCGAAGGTGCAGGAGGTCTACTTCGGTTCCGGCAAGACCTTCGAGAAGGAAGCCGCGGGAGCCGCGTCATGAGCACGGCGGCGAACACCGGCGAGCGGCCGCTGCTCGAAGTGATCGACCTCGCGGCGTGGTACGGCGCGGCGCAGATCCTCTTTCAGGTCGATCTCGACGTGCGGCGCGGCGAGGTCGTCGCGCTGATGGGGCGCAACGGCGCCGGCAAGTCGACGACCCTGAAGGCGATCATGGGATTGCTCGACAAGTACAAGGGAACGATGAGCTTCATGGGGCGCGACATCTCGACCGCCGACCCGCACGACGTCGCGTCGCACGGCCTCGGTTACGTGCCCGAGGACCGGCGCATCTTCAGCGACCTGACGGTGCTCGAGAACCTCGAGGTCGGCCGCCAGGCGCCGCGTCAGTGGCCGGACGGAACGCCCGCGCCGCTGTGGACCGAGGAGCGCCTCTTCAAGCTCTTTCCGAACCTCGGCGAGATGCCCAACCGCCCGGGCGGCAGCATGAGCGGCGGCGAGCAGCAGATGCTCACCGTCGCCCGCACGCTGATGGGCAACCCGTTTCTCGTGCTGCTCGACGAGCCGTCCGAGGGCGTCGCGCCGGTCATCGTCGAGCAGATGGCGAACATGATCGTGGAGCTGAAGGCGCAGGGCGTGAGCATCCTGCTGTCGGAGCAGAACATGCACTTCGCCGAACTCGTCTCCGACCGCGCCTACGTCCTCGAGAAGGGCCAGATCCGCTTCAAGGGCACGATGGCCGAACTCGCCGCCGCCGAGGACGTGCGGCGCGCCTATCTCAGTGTCTGAGGCAAGCGCGCCGGTGCCTGCCGCCCAGGGCGGGCCGGCGCGTGCTTCGATGTCCGCCGTCGAGACGAAGCTTGTCGTCAACGGCAAGGCGCAGGTCATCTCGTGCCTGCCGGGAACAAGCCTGCTTGCCGCGCTGCGCAACGACCTCGGCTTGAACGGCCCGAAGTACGGCTGCGGCCTCGGCGAATGCGGCGCCTGCACCGTGCTCGTCGATGGGGTCGCGGCGCGCGCCTGCGTGATTCCGCTCGCCGGCGTCGCCGGCCGATCGGTGACGACGCTCGAAGGGCTGGCCGATGAGCGCGGCCTGCATCCGGTGCAGCAAGCCTTCATCGACGCCCAGGCCGCGCAGTGCGGCTATTGCCTGAACGGCATGCTGATGATGACGGTCGCGCTGCTCGCGCACACGCCGCAGCCGACCGAGCAGCAGGTGCGCGCAGCGCTGTCGGGCAACCTGTGCCGCTGCGGCACGCATGTCGAGATCGTCCAGGCAGCGCTGCGGGCGGCCGAGCTTTGCGCCGCGGCGAGGGAATCGGCGTGAACGCGAGGCGCCAATTGCGCACGCGGCGCGACTTCCTCGACGCGTCGGGCGCGCTCGTCGTGATGCGCGAGCCGCCCGAGGCGCTGCCGCAGGCGCCCGGCCAGCCGCCGATGATCCCGCCCAACCCGGCCGAGGGCGTCGAGGTCCTGCTCGCGGTGTGGGACGACGGCAGCGTGACGGGCTTGAACGGCCACGTCGACCTCGGCACCGGCATCCGCACGGCGCTCGCGCAGATCATCGCCGACGAGCTCGACGTCGACCACAGCCAGGTCGAGATGGTGCTCGGCGACACCGCGATGGCGCCGAACCAGGGGCCGACGATCGCGAGCGCGTCGATCCAGATCACCGCCGTGCCGCTGCGCCAGGCGGCGGCGCAGGCGAGGGCGTTCCTGCTTGCGCGCGCGGCGGAGGTGCTCGGCGTCGAGGCCGGCGAACTCGCCGTCGATCACGGCGTCGTCCGCCACGGCGAGCGCCGCGTGAGTTACGCCGACCTCGTGCGCGGCGAGCGGCTGCACCTGATGCTCGACCCCGAGGTCGCCGTCAAGCCGGTGGCACAGCACCGCGTCGTCGGCCAGTCGGTACCGCGCGTCGATATCCCGGCCAAGGTCAAGGGCGAACTCGTCTTCGTCCACGACAAGCGGCTGCCCGGCATGCTGCACGGCCGCGTCGTGCGTCCGCCGTATGCGGGGGCGGACCACGGCGACTTCATCGGCAATACGCTCGAAGCGGTCGATGAAGCGTCGATCGCGCACATCCCCGGCGTGCGCGCCGTTGTCGTCATCCGCGACTTCGTCGGCGTCGTCGCCGAGCGCGAAGAGCAGGCCGAGGCCGCCGCAGCGGCGCTGAAGGTGACGTGGCGCGCGTGGCCGGGCTTCCCATCGCTCGACGAACCGGCGCAGGCGCTGCGCGACAACCCGGCGGTGCCGCGCAAGGTCGTCGACGAGGGCGATGTGGACGCGGCGCTTTCGGCCGCGGCGCACGAGCTGCAGCGCGAATACGTCTGGCCGTATCAACTGCACGCGTCGATCGGCCCGTCGTGCGGCGTCGCGCAGTGGCACGGCGGCGATTCGCATCCGGCACTCACGGTCTGGACCGGCAGCCAGAACCCGCACGTGCTGCGCGCCGATCTGTCCAAGCTGATGCAACTGCCGGACGTCGACGTCGAGGTCGTGCGCATGGAGGCGTCGGGCTGCTACGGCCGCAACAGCGCCGACGACGTCTGCGCCGACGCCGCGCTGCTCGCGCGCGCGGTGCGCGCGCCGGTGCGCGTGCAACTGAGCCGCGAGCAGGAGAACCTGTGGGAACCCAAGGGCGCGGCGCAGCTGATGACGGTGCGCGGCGGGCTCGACAGCGCCGGTGCGATGGCGGCGTACGACTTCACGACCTCGTATCCGTCGAACGCGGCGCCGACGCTCGCGCTGCTGCTGACGCGAACGATAGAGCCGCAGGCACAGGCGTTCGCGATGGGCGACCGCACCGCGAAGCCGCCGTACGAGGTGCCGAACCTGCGCGTCACGATCAACGACATGGCGCCGATCCTGCGCGCGTCGTGGCTGCGCGGCGTCTCGGCGCTGCCGAATTCGTTTGCCCACGAGTCGTACGTCGACGAACTCGCGACCGCGGCCGGCGTCGATCCGGTCGAGTTCCGCCTGCGCCACCTGACCGACCCGCGCGCGATCGACGTCCTGCGCAGCACCGCCGAGCGCGCCGGCTGGGTCGCGCACACCGCGCCGCAGCAGAAGGAATCGAGAGGCGATCTGCTGCGCGGCCAGGGCGTCGCCTACGCGCGCTACATGCACAGCAAGTGGCCGGGGTTCGGCGCGGCGTGGACGGCCTGGGTCGCCGATGTCGAGGTCGATCGCAAGACCGGCGAGGTGCATGTGAACCGCGTCGTCGTCGGCCACGATTCGGGGCAGGTCGTCAACCCGGCCGGCGTTCGCCACCAGGTGCAGGGCAACGTCGTGCAGACGACGAGCCGGGCGCTGAAGGAGCGCGTCGAGGTCGATGCGGCGACGTCTGCGGTCGTCAACCGCGAGTGGGGCAGCTATCCGATCCTCGGCTTCTCGGAACTGCCGACGATCGAGGTCCACATCATGCCGCGCCAGAGCGAGCCGCCGCTCGGCGCCGGCGAATCGTCTTCGGTGCCGGGCACGGCGGCGATCGCGAACGCCATCTTCGACGCGACGGGCGTGCGGTTTCGCCATCCGCCATTCACCGCCGAGGTCGTTCGCGCCGCGATCAACCCGCTGCCGGCTCCCGCGGCAAGGCCGGTCGAGCCGGTCGTCCATCCGCCGCCGGCCGATGCGCCGTGGCCGAAGCGGCGTTCGTGGTGGGCGAGGGGCGTCGCGCTCGCGGCCGGCGTCGTCGGTGTCGCTGCCGCGGCGTTCGGCTGGCGGCCGGCGATCGCGCCGGTGTCGCGCATCGACGCCTCGGTCTATTCGGCCGACGCAATCGAGCGCGGACGCATCCTTGCCGCCGCCGGCAACTGCGCGACCTGCCATACCGCGCCCGGCGGCGCGACGAACGCCGGCGGCCTCGCGATGCCGACGCCGTTCGGCACCGTCTACGCGACGAACCTGACGCCCGACATCGACACCGGCATCGGCGCCTGGTCGTTCAGCGCGTTCCAGCGCGCGATGCGCGAAGGCGTTTCGCGCGACGGCCACCGGCTGTACCCGGCGTTTCCGTATACCGCATTCGCGAAGGTCGGCGACGACGACCTGATGGCGCTCTACGCCTACCTGATGACGCAGCCCGCGGTGCGCTCGGCGGTGCCCGAGACGAAGCTCGCGTTCCCGTTCAACCTGCGCCCGCTGCTCGCGCTGTGGAACGCGCTGTTCCACGACCCGAAGGCGGTCGCGCAGACCGACCCGGCGCGCTCGGCGCAGTGGAACCGAGGCGCTTACCTCGTCAACGGCCTCGGGCATTGCGGCGCCTGTCACACCGAGCGCAACGCGTTTGGCGCCGAGCGCGAGGGCGAGGCCTATCTCGGCGGCGCCTTCGTCAAGGGCTGGGAGGCGCCTGCGCTCACGGCCGCGACGCGCGCCCCGGTGGCGTGGACCGAGCAGTCGCTGTTCGACTATCTGCGCAGCGGCTACAGCGCGCTGCACGGCGTCTCCTCGGGCCCGATGGCGCCGGTCGTGCGCGAGTTCACCGCGCTGCCCGACGCCGACATCCGCGCGATGGCGCACTACCTCGCGTCGTTCAACCCGCCGGTGAGCGACGCTCAGGCGCAGGCCGCGGCGGCGGCCACGGTAGCCGCCGCGCAGGCCGGTGCGGCGTCACTCGCCGGCCCGGCGCAGCGCATGTTCGACACCGCGTGCGCGGCGTGCCATCACGACGGCGACGGCCCGAAGCTGCTCGGCGCGAACGTGCCGCTCGCGCTCAACACCAACCTGCACGCCGACCGCCCCGATAACCTGCTGCGCGTGATCGTCGAAGGCCATGTCGAGCCGGCATCGAACGAACTCGGTTTCATGCCGGCGTTCGGCGCGGCGCTGAACGACCGCCAACTCGCGCAACTCGCCGGCTACATGCGCCAGCGCTTCGCACCGGCCAAGCCGCGCTGGGCGAACCTCGAGGCCGACGTGGCCCGCGTGCGCGCGACGCCATCCAATCCGTGAACGATGGTGCAGCGATGGCAGCCGAAATCCTCCGCGCTCGGGCTCTGGCTGGGTGTTCTCGCGATGGCCTTGTTCGGCCTCACGCTGCCGATGACGCGGCTGGCGATCGGGTCGGCCGCCGCGCCGCAGCTCTCGCCCTGGTTCGTCACGTTCGGGCGCGCGGTGTTCGCCGCGCTGCTGTCGGCGACGTTCCTGCTCGCGACGCGGTCGCGCATCCCGGCGCGCAGGCACTGGCCCGACCTGGCGCTCGCCGCGCTCGGCAACGCGATCGGCTATCCGCTGCTGCTCGCGTTCGCGCTGCGCTCGGTCAGCGCGAGCCACGCGGCGGTCGTCACGGCGCTGCTGCCGCTGGTGACGGCCGTCGCCGCGGCGTGGATGCTGCGCCAGCGCGCGCCGCTCGGGTTCTGGGCGAGCGCCGTCGCGGGCACCGCGCTCGTCGTCGTCTTCGCGATGCTGAGGGCCGAGCAGTCCGGCGAGTCGTACCTGCCGACGCTGGCCGACGTCTGGCTCGTCGTGGCGGTCGTCGCGGCGTCGATCGGCTACGTCGCCGGGGCGCGCCTCACGCCGGTGCTCGGCGCCGAGCGCGTGATCTGCTGGGTCACGATCCTGATGCTGCCGCTCAGCCTGCCCGCCGCGGCGTGGACCTGGCCTGCGGCGCCGGTGGCGGCATCCGCCTGGGCCGGCTTCGCCTACGTCGGCCTGTTCTCGATGTGGGCGGCGTTCTTCGCCTGGTATCGCGCGCTCGACATGGGCGGCGCCGTGCTCGTCAGCCAGGTCCAGGTCCTGCAGCCGTTCTTCGCGATCGCGTTTGCCGTGCCGCTGCTCGGCGAAACGCTCGACCCGATGACGATCGGCTTCGCTGTGGCGGTGATGGCAACCGTCGTGCTCGGGCGGCGCGCGCATCGCCGCGTCGATGAGGCGTGAGCCTTACCGCAGCGCGACCAGCACCGCACCCGCGCCGAGCAGAACCAGGCCGAGCAGGCGTTTGACGTCCACCGGATAGACCGGTGCGCCGAAAAGACCGAACTGGTCGATGACGGTGGAGGCAACGAGTTGGGCCACCACCGCGCACATGATGAAGTTGCCGACGCCAAAGCGCGGCGCCAGGACGGTCGCGCTGATCGCGTAAAAGCCCATCGCCATGCCGCCGATCCAGGCCAGCGGCGGCACATCGGTCAACAACTCGCCCGCCGGCATGGCGGGCCGGAGCGCGGCGAAGGCAATGCCGACGGCGACGATCGACATTCCGGCCGCGATCAGCGAGGCGTGCAGCGGCGACTGGATCGTCCGCCCGAGTGTCCCCTGCAAGGCGGCCATCACCGGAATCAGGACTCCGGCGAGCGCGGCCCACGCTGCGTACAGCATCAGGTTGTTCGAATTCATCGGCGCCGGCTGGGCGCCGCCGGGCGGTCGGAATCGCGCGAGGCTGCGGACATGGCGCCAGCGAATCAGCTTGCGCTGCCCGGATGCGACTTGCGCGCGAGCGCCTGCTGCGTGATCGTGCCCAGGGTCGCGCGCGTGCTGATGACCTCAGGCGAGAGCTTGATCTCGAGCAGCGTCCCGGTCTCGCGCGCCAGTGCGTCGCGCAGCGCGGTTCCGAACTCGGCGGCCTCCTTCACGGACTCGGCGTGCATGCCGTAAGCCCGGGCGAGCGCGCAGAAGTCGGGGTTGCGCAGCGCTGTTCCGCTGACGCGCTCGGGATATTCGCGCTCCTGGTGCATGCGAATGGTTCCGTACATGCCGTTGTTCAGCAGTAGGACGATCAGCTTGCCGCCATATTGCGCCGCCGTCGCAAGTTCTTGGCCATTCATCAGGAAGTCGCCATCGCCGCTGATCGTGAACGCGACCCTTCCGGTAGTCAGGCTCGCCGCGACGGCGGCGGGGATGCCGTATCCCATCGCGCCGTTGGTCGGCGCGAGTTGGGTCTTGTGGCCCTTCGCCAGGCCGTGATAGCGGAAGTAGCGGTGCGTCCAGCTCGCGAAGTTGCCGGCGCCGTTCGTCAGCACCGCATCGATCGGGAGCTGCCGCTGCAGTTCGGCGATGATCGCCGGCATGTCGACCGCGCCTTCACTCGCCGGATTCAGACCCGGCAGGGCCTGCGGCATCAGATTGGCTTCGTAGTCGGCATGCACGGCCTGCGCGTACGCTGCCCAAGGCGGCGCCGGGGGCGGCTCCATGGCTTGCAGCGAAGCCGCGGCGGCGTCGGCCGTCGCGCAGATGGCGAGGTCGGCGCGGTAGACGCGGTGCAGTTCGTCGGCGCAGGGGTGGATGTGAACCAGCTTCTGCTCGGGCTGCGGCACCGACAGCAGCGAGTAGCCGCTCGTCGTCATCTCGCCGAGCCGGGCGCCGATCGCGATCACGAGGTCGCTTTCGCGAATCGTCTGCGCCAGCTTCGGGTTGATCGCGATGCCGACGTCGCCGGCGTAGAGCGGGTGGTGGTTGTCGAAGATGTCCTGGAACCGAAACGCATTGCCGACCGGCAACTGCCAGGCTTCGGCGAAAGCCTGCAGCGCGCGCGCGCCCTCCGGGCTCCAGCGTCCGCCGACGATCACGAACGGGCGCTTTGCGGCGCGCAGCATCGTATCCAGTTCGCGCGCCGCCGATTCGGCAAGCCCCGCCTGCGAGACCTTGGCGCGCGCGACGGGCTTGGCGTCGACGTGCTGGTGCAGCATGTCCTCGGGCAGGACGATCACGACCGGGCCGGGGCGACCGTGCATCGCGGTGGCAAAGGCGCGCGAGATGTACTCCGGGATGCGCGCCGCGTCGTCGATGCGTTCGACACGCTTGGCCATGCCGCCGGTGCTCGGTCCGAACAGCGACGTGTATTCGATCTCCTGGAACGCCTCGCGATGGCGGAAGTCGCCGCCGACGTCGCCGACCAGCAGCACCATCGGCGTCGAATCCTGGAACGCGGTGTGGATGCCGATCGCCGCATTGGTCGCACCGGGGCCGCGCGTCACGAGGCAGACGCCCGGACCGCCGGTCAGCTTGCCGTGCGCTTCGGCCATGAACGCCGCGCCGCCTTCCTGGCGACAGGTGATGAAGCGAATCCGGTCGCGGTGTTGATGGAATCCTTCGAGCACCGGCAGGTAGCTCTCTCCGGGCACGCCGAAGGCGACTTCGACGCCCTGGGCGATCAGGCATTCCACGAGCAGGTGGCCGGCCATGGTGGTCTTCATCGCGGTCTCCTTGGTTGGGCGTCTGCTTGGCAAGCCGGCGCATTATCGTTAGTATACGATCTGTCGCAACCGAGGAGGACCCGATGAGCAGCCTGCATACCCTGGATTTTGACTTCACAACCCAGCGCGGCACCGAGCGCCGGACGGTCACCGTCGCGCACGCCATCATCGCCGGCTGGACGGCGCGCGACGTGAAGGCGATGGAACATCACATCGTCGAACTCGAGGCGATCGGTGTGCCGCGTCCGAAGCAGACGCCGATGTACTACCGCGTCGGCGCGCGCCGCATTACGACGGCCGACCGCATCGAGGCGGTCGGCGGACACTCGTCGGGCGAAGCCGAGTACGTGATCGTCAACGCGCACGGGCAGTTGTGGGTCGGCGCCGGGTCGGATCACACCGACCGGAAGGTCGAGACCTACGGCATCACGGTGTCCAAGCAGATGTGCGACAAGCCGGTCGCGCCGCAGCTGTGGCCGTTGTCGGAAGTCGAAGCGCATTGGGATCGTCTGCAGTTGCACTCGGAAGTTCGGATCGACGGCAAGACCAGCACGTATCAGGATGGGGCCGTCGCTTCGATGCGCACCCCGCGCGAGCTGATTTCGCTCTTCGAGCGCGACTTCGGCCCGTTCGGCGACGGATCGCTGATGTTCTGCGGCACCTTGGGCGCGATCGGCGGTATCCGGCCCGCCGAGCGCTTCGAGTTCGCACTCGTGGATCCCGTTCTCGACCGTCGCATCGCGCACGGCTACGACGTGGCGATCCTTCCGATTGCCGAAGCGCAGTAGCGCGGCGCAGCGCGAGAGGTGCAATGCGACGTCTCGCGCGTTCTCAGCCGCGCAGCGGCTCGAGCGCGGCTTCGGCCAACTCGGCAATCGCGAGCAGGCGCCGGTCCTGACCCGGCGCGCCGATCAGCATCAGGCCGACGGGCGCCTCGCCGCGGCGATGGATCGGGATCGATACGGCACAACCGTCGAGGAAGTTGACCAGCGCCGGATTGCGCAGCACGAGCAGGTTGGTCTTGTTGCTGACCTCGGTCTGGGCGAGATCGTCGAGCCGGGGCGGGGCGATCGGCACGGTCGGCGCCAGCAAGACATCGAGGGCGCGCAGCTTCGGATGCACGCTGCCGTGCATGCGCCGCCGCGCTTCGATCACGTCGATGTAGTCGGCGGCGCTTTGCGAACGTCCGGCGTCGAAGCGCTGCAGAACCCAGGGATCGTACAGGTCGGCGTGCTGCTCGATCAGCGGACGATGCCAGGCGTAGGCCTGTGCACCGACGAGGCCGCCCTTGGCGTTGATGCGCGGGATGTCGTGCAGTTCGGGCAGCGCGGGCTCGCTCAACTGGACGCCGGCGCGCGACAGCTCGCTTAGTGCGCGCGAGAATGCCGCCGAGACGGCATCGTCCATGCCATCCGTCGTGTACGCGCCAGCCAGGCCGGCGCGCAGGCCGGCGAGGCTCGCTTCGGTTCGCGCCTGCTCGTTGTCCTCAGCGCTTAGGTCGGCAATGATGGCATCGATCGCGGCGCAGCAGGCGACCGAAGGGGCAAGCGGGCCGATCGAATCGAGGCTCGAAGACAACGGGATCGCACCTTCGCGCGGAACGCGCCGCGCCGTCGGCTTGAAACCGGTGATTCCACAGAATGCCGCGGGAATTCGGCACGAACCTCCAGTGTCGCTGCCGAGCCCGGCGAGGGCCATGCCATCAGCGACCGCGACCGCTGCGCCCGACGATGAGCCGCCGGGAATGCGGCGCTGCTCGCGTTGCCATGGATTGAGCGGCGTGCCGTAGTGCGGGTTGATTCCGAGCCCCGAGTAGGCGAACTCGGTCATGTTCGTGCGGCCGACGAGCACGAAGCCTGCGGCGCGCAGCCTCGCGACCGCCGGCGCATCGCGGGTCGCGACGGGACGGCCGGCGAGCACGCGCGAGCCGGCACGCGTCTCCTGTCCGGCGACATCGAACAGATCTTTGATCGAGATCGGAATGCCGGCGTAGGGGCCAGGATGGGCGCCGGCCTTTCTGAGGGCGTCGTAGGCATCGGCAGCAGTGCGTGCGTCGTCGGCCGCAATGCCGACGAAGGCTCGCACGCCTTCACCCGCTGGATCCGCGATGCGCTGCAGACATTCTTCGACGAGTTTGCGGCTCGTCGTCTCGCCGCGCGCGAGCGCCTGCGCGGCGGCCTTCAGCGTCGATGGCGTACCCATGCCGTGCCTCCGCCGCCCGCGCGTCACTGCGGATCGTAGTAGTGCATCTCGATCAGCAACGCTCCGCCCTCGGAGCGGAACGGCCCGTGCCAGACGCCCGGTGGCCGCACGGCGTAGGTGTTGGCGACGAACTTCTCGCCCCCGGTGCCGTCCTCGTTGCTGCTGACCCAGAGGTCACCGCTGACGATGAAGACCTCCTCCCAGTAGTCGTGAATGATCTTCTCGGTCGTGAACGATCCCGGTTCCCAGCGCAGCAGCCGCGTGTGACCGCCACGCCGGTTCTCCCGGTCCAGCGTTCCGGAGATGATCTTCTGCTGAACGCCAGGGGGAAATCCGGCGGGCGTCTCCCATCCGCCTTCCATGTCGAGCTGATGGAACTCGCGATGCAATCTGTTGACAGCCATGTCCAACTCCTTTTCGGTTTGAGGTTAGTCCTTGACCCGGGCAAGGCTGATGCCGCGGTCGAATCCCTTCTCGAACTTGCCGCTCTCGAACACGCCGTCGGGGATGTTGTAGTACTTGCCGGAGGCTGTTTCCTCGGCGCTGTGGCCGTACATGTGAATCGAATCGAACGGGCAGGTCTGGGTGCACAGTTCGCAGCCGATGCAGTTGTGGTAGAGCTCGCCCACCGTCGCGTCTTCGGCCTGGCGCAGCGCGTCGTAGAAACACGTCTGGATGCAGATCGTGCAGGTCGGGTTCTTGCAGGTTGCGTCGCGGACTTCGACGTGCATGCGATCCTTGCGGAACTGTTCGCCGTAGTCCTTCACCGAACGGCGCGAGGCGATCCCGAGCATCGAGTCGATGTCCTCGTAGCCGTGATCGTCCATGAAGGCGTCGAGGCCGCTGATGATCTTCGGGAGGAACTTGATGCCCTTCAACATCAGCACCGAGCCGACCTGGACGAGCGGCGCGCCGGCCATGATGAACTCGACGATGTCGCGGTGATCGTAGACGCCGTTCGAGCCTGTGATCGGTATACCAAGCTCGGTGTAGATGCGGTGCACCCATCGCAGCGACAATGGCTTGGCCCAGACGCCGCCGATCCCGGCCGGGCCGCCCAGCCGCGGCGAGCCGGTTTCGATGTCGACCGAGAAGCCGGTGTAGCGGTTGGTGGCGGTGACGGCGGCTGCGCCGGCTTCCTTCACCCTGCGCGCGACCTCGAGCACCGGCGACTGGTCCGGCGTGAGCTTGATGATGACCGGAATCTTCACCGCTTCGCAGACTCTGGCGGTGATCTCGGCGGCGACGTCCGGTACCTGTCCGATCATGCTGCCGCCGTGCGTGCCGGGCATCATCGCCGGGTGCGGGCAACCGAAGTTGAGTTCGACCATCGGTAGGCCGCAGTCCTCGATCGTGCGGCAGATATCGACCCAGCTCTGCACCGTCTTGCCGCCCGCACTGCCGATCAGATGCGAGCCGTGATCAGCGGCGTACTTCTGCAGATCCTTGAGGTAGGGGATCCATTCGCGCAGCGGCGTCGACGAATAGCCAGAGCGGCTGTAGAAGACGAAGTTCTTGTTCACCTTGCCGCGGATCGGCTCGTTCTTCTCGTTGAGGATCGCGTACTTCGAGTTCTGCGTCAGCCGCGCCATGTCCTCGATGTCGGTCAACGTCTTGATGATCATTCCGCCCGCCCCGGCGTCGACGCATTCGCGGATCACCTCCGGACTGTTGGTCGTCTCGATCGACGCGATGACGACCGGGTTCTTGAATTTCACGCCGCAGAACTCGAGAGCCAAATTTGCCATGGTGGATCCTCCTTCAGGGGTTGGCGGTCAAGCAGGTCTGGCCGCGGGGCGACAAAACGTTAGTGTACGAACAGTCATGGCGAAAGTCAATGAAGACAAGGGTTTGCACGCATCATCGAGTGGCCGGATCGGGGGCGACGGTTGGCTGTCGCGGCGGCTCGCGAAGACCATGCGGCGCGATGCCGGCGAGGCAGCTTTCGCAGCGGCCGGGCGCGCGACCTAGCCTCGGGTCATCCGCGCCGGCAGCCATGTCACGAGTTGCGGAAAGAAGTAGATCACGGTGACGAACAGCACCAGGATCAGAAAGAACGGGAAGGCGACCCGGGTGACGAAGCCGATGTCGCGCCGCGTCAGGCTCTGCAGCACGAACAGGTTGAAGCCGACCGGCGGCGTGACCTGCGCCATCTCGACGACGAGCACGATGTAGATGCCGAACCAAAGCAGATCGAAGCCGGCAGCAGTCACCACCGGCAACAGCACCGCGGTCGTCAGCAGGACCATCGAGATGCCGTCGAGCAGGGCGCCCATCACGATGAAGAGCAGCGTCAGCGCGACCAGCAGTTGGCCCTGCGACAGGCCGAGATGCCCGATCCATTCCGTCAGCGCGCGCGGGATCCCGGTGAAGCCCATCGCGATCGTGAGAAACGAAGATCCCGCCATGATCAGCATGATCATCGTCGTCGTCTTCATCGCACCCGATACCGTCAGCACGAAGGTGCGCCAGGTGAAACCGCCCTGAACGATCGAGATCGCGAGCGCACCCAGTACGCCGATCGCAGCAGATTCGGTCGCCGTCGCGAACCCGAGGTAAATCGAGCCGAGCACGGCGCCGATCAGCAGCACGGTCGGGATCAGGTCCAGGCTCGCGCGCAACTTGCCGGCGAAGTCGACACGAAGGTCGTTGCTCGGGATGCGGTTGGCATGCAGCAGCGACCAGCCGCCGACGTAGGCCATGAATGCGAAGGCGAGCAGCAGCCCGG
The DNA here is from genome assembly GCA_039807955.1 of Ideonella sp. Taxonomy (GTDB): domain Bacteria; phylum Pseudomonadota; class Gammaproteobacteria; order Burkholderiales; family Burkholderiaceae_C; genus CAIKUF01. The sequence goes on from JBDHSE010000007.1 coordinate 22,966, forward strand.
GAATGACGCCGGCGATGAACAGCTTGTTGATCGAGACGTCGGCCGCGACACCGTAGACGATCATGATGATCGAGGGCGGTATCAGCAACCCGAGCGTGCCGGCGCCCGCGAGCGATCCGATCACCATCTCGGCCGGGTAGCCGCGCTTGTCGAGTTCGGGCATGGTCATCTTCCCGATCGTCGCGCAGGTCGCGGCGGACGAACCCGAGATCGCGGCGAAGATCGCCGAGCCGACGACGTTGACCTGCATCAGGCGCCCTGGCAGCGGGGCCATCCAGGGTGCGAGCCCCTTGAACATGTACTCGGAGATCTTCGAGCGAAAGAGGATCTCGCCCATCCAGATGAACAGCGGCAGCGACGTGAGTGTCCAGCTCGTCAGCGTGCCGAAGATCGTCGTCGCCATCGCGTCGCCCGGCATGCGCGTCGAGTAAAGCAGGGTCGAAACCAGCGCGACGCCCATCAGCGCCAGGCCGATCCACACGCCGAGCCCGAGCAGCAGCATCATCGAGCCGAGGATGGCGGCGACCATCATCGGGCTGATGAGTTCAGTGGTTGCCATCAGGCGCCTCCCAGTTCAGCCGTATCGGCGACCACCGGCTCGCCGCCCCAAACCCGCACGGCGCGGTCGACGATCGCAAGGAAGAAGACGATCGCTCCGAACGCCATCGCCGCCTGCGGCACCCACATCGGCAGCGCGATCAGCCCGGAACTTCGCTCGTCGAACTGCCACGACTGCCACGCCAGCTTGGTCATGTAGTACGCAAGGTAGGCCGCCATCACCACCGCCAGCGCGACGGCGAAGCGATCGACAACGCGACGCGTCGCTGCGCCGATGCGATCGACGAACAGCGTGACGCGGATGTGTTCGCCCGCCATGAAGGTGTGGGCAAGTGCCAGAAAGGCGGATGTCCCCATCAGGTAACCGGCGAACTCGTCGGCTGAGCGGGGGATGTACGGCAGGAACTGGCCACCGAGCTGATACAGGATCATCGCCTCGACGCCGACGAAGCAGACGGCGCCGAGGAACGCCGCGATCATCACCATCCGTTGCAGCAAAGCGCGCATCGTGGATTCCTTCGATGAGCGTGCGAACGTTGACAGCGGCGCGGGTTACTTGCGGTAGGCATCGACGATCGCCTTGCCGTCCGCCCCGGCGCCGGCCAGCCATTCATCGAGCATCTGCTTGCCGATGCGGTTGAAGTCGGCGACGAGTTGCGGGCTCGGCGGCTGCACCTTCATGCCGTGTTCGGCCAGCGTCTTCTTCGTCGCTTCGGCCGTTTCGCGGCTTGCCTTCCAGCCCGCTTCCTCGGCCTTCCTCGCTTCGGCGAGCAGGATGCCCTGCGTTCCCTTGTCGAGCGCGTTGAACGCAGCAGCGTTGACGATCACCATGTTCTTCGGCAGCCAGGCCTGGATGTCGTAGAAGTACTTCAACGACTCCCACGCCTTGTAGTCGACGCCGGACTGCGCCGACGACGTGAGTGCGTTGATCTTGCCTGTCGCCAGCGCCTGCGCGACTTCCGCGGCCTGGATCGTCACCGGGCGCGCCTTGATGAGCTCGCCCAGTCGCGATGTCTGCTTGTCGTAGGCGCGGAAGTTGAGGCCTTCGAGGTCGGCCGCGGACTTGATCTCCTTGGCCGTCATCAGCCCCTGCGGCGGCCAGGGGACGGCGAACAGCAGCTTCAGGCCCTGCGCATCGAGCGCGCGTTCGACATACGGCCGTTGTGCGGTCCAGAGCTTGGCGGCTTCGGCATAGCTGTTGGCGAGGAAGGGCAGCCCGTCGACGCCGTAGATGGGGTTCTCGTTGACGAGCGTGACCATCAGGACCTCGCCGATCGGTACCTGGCGGGTCTGTACTGCGCGCTTGATCTCTGGCATCTTGTAGAGCGACGCGCCGGGATGCACGGTGATCACGAGTTTGCCGCCGGTGGCCTGCTTGACGGCGGCGGCGAAGTGCTCGATGTTGACAGTGTGGAAGTTGGTCGGCGCGTATGCCGTCGGCATGTCCCAGTTCTGGGCATGGGCCGAGGTCGCAGCAAGCATGGACAGTGCGACTGCGGCAGCGAGGGCGCGCGCATCGTGGATCGACATCATCGTTCTCCTTGTGTTGGTGAGATGGGTACTACGTTCGAGGAGTCGGCGGTGCCCGTATGCCGTGCCGAGCGCAGCACCGTGCGGCCGAAATCGTTGTTGGCGTTGACGAGCTTGAGCAGCAACTTGAGAAATGTCGCCCGCTCGGCGCTCGTCAGCGGTTCGATAAGGCGCTTCTGCGTCCGCTGCATGCCGTCGTGGTGTGCGAGAACCAGTTCGACGCCCTGCTCCGTCGCCAGACAGAGCTTGCGGCGACGGTTCTGAGGGTCGACGACGCGAACCAGAAGCTTGCGCGACTCGAGCCGCTTCAGGACATCGTGCACGTTGGCGCGATCGATGCCGAGTTCCTCGGCAAGCGAGAACTGGTCGATTCCCGGCATGTCGACGAGGATGCTCAGCAGCCCGTACTGCACCGGAGTTACCTTGGAGTCGGCAAGCTCCTCGAGGAACATCGCGACGTGGATCTGATGCAAGCGTCTAACGAGGAAGCCCGAGCGCGACCACAGCGAAGTGTGTTCGCGCAATCTGGCTTGTTTTGCGCGGGCCAGCGCGCGTCGTGCGGCAGCATCCGTGGCGGGCTTGCGCGAAGAATCTAGCGTTTTCATGATGGGTCCGGTTGCGTTGGAAACCGCGCAGCTTAGCGCTTGCCCGAACCGAAAAGTGCGCGCGCGCGTTCCACGATCCAGCGCCACAGCAATCCGAACGCGCTGAATCCGGCGCTCGACGCGACCTCCTTGCCGGCGGCCAAGGCCTCGAGGTTGCGGCCGAAGTCGCGCACCAGTTGGCCGACCAGGGATCGCACGAGGTCGGATCGCGAGAACTGGGCCAGCGGGCCTTGCACGTCGTAGTCCATGCCAATGACGAGCCGCGCTGCCTGCGCGGCCCCCGGTTCGTCCTCGACGCGATAGCTGATCGTCGCCTTCGCAGCCGTTCTGGAGCGGGCGTCGGCAGCCTCCCCGCGGATGACGGCGCTGCGTGCGGCCTCGTCGCGCGAGACCTTGCCGTCGCCGACGAACTCCGCCTTGATCGGTCCGAACGCGACCCGAACCGCGCCGACGATTGCAGACCCGTCGAAACTGTCGACGCGCGCGCCGGGCAGGCAGGTCGCGGCAAGCCCGACGTCGCTCAGCAAGGCCCACAGACGCTTCGCGTCGCAGCCCTGGACGACGATGGCCTCGGTGATCAAGGCACCGGGTTCGGCGCCATCCGCAGCACGTGCGGCGGAGGGCGCGGGTCGCGCGACGACGTCGACCTTGGGCTCGAAGGTCGCAAGTGCGGGCCGTGCGGCGGTCGGCTCTGGAGCGCTTGCGCCGTTCGGACTCGCGACCGACTGCACGGCGCGAACGATGCCGGCGTAGCCGGTGCAGCGGCATAGATTGCCGGCCAGTTCGTAGCGGATCCGCGATTCGTCGGAGCCGGGGATTCGCAGCGCGATATCGCGTGCGGTGATCAACATGCCCGGCGTGCAGAAACCGCACTGCAATCCGTGCTCGCGCGAGAATGCTTCGCGCAAGGACTGCATCGTGGGGTCCGAATCGAAGCCCTCAATGGTCCGCACCTCGGCGCCGTCGCAGGCGACCGCCCACGTCAGGCACGAACGGACCGGGACACCGTTGACGAGGATCGTGCACGCACCGCAGACACCCTGCTCGCAGGCCAGGTGAGTGCCAGTGAGTTGCAGCTTCTCTCGCAGGCAATCGGCAAGGCTGGTCCTGGGCTCGACGCTGACATCGATCGTGTCACCGTTCACGACCATCTCGATCGTCTTGCGGCTCATGACAACACCTCGTCGAGCGCGCGCTCGAGCATCACATGGCAGGCTTGTTGCTGTGCCGGCGAAACGCCCGACAGCGCTGGCGCGCAGGCTTCGGTGATTGCGCCCCGGCTCAGCGCGGGGCGGCCCTTGCGGGCAATCGCCTCAGCCAGTATCGGCAACGAGGTCGGTCGGCCGGCCGGCGTGCCGATGAAGGCGCGCGCGACGCCGCGTTCCGGGTCGAACAAGACGGCGGCCGCGGCTTCGGCGAACTCGCCGGGTTTGCGGCAGAACTTGCGGTACGCCCAGCGCGCCGCATTCGACAGCCGGGGTACGTGCACTGCAGCGAGCAGTTCGCCGTCGCGGCGGGCGGTGACGTAGGCGCCGGACAGGAAGCCGTCGGCATCGACGCGCCGAGTGCCCTGCGCGCTTGCCAGTTCGATCTCCGCACCCCAGGCGGCCATCACCAGCGGCCAATCGGCAGCTGGGTCGGCATGCGCGAGACTGCCGCCGAGCGTGCCGCGATTGCGAACCGCTCGGTACGCAATACCGCGTGCAGCACGTGCGAGCGGCTGCAGGCCCTCGATGCTGCCGGCCGTGTCCTCGATGCGGGCGTGCGTGACGCAGGCGCCGAGCCGCACCGACGCAGCGGTCTCGTCGATTCCCGTCAATTCGTCGACTCGGCTGATGTCGACCAGCAGCGTCGGCCGGATCAGGCGCAGGTTGAGCATCGGCGCGAGCGATTGCCCGCCGGCGAGGAGTGCGCTGTCGGCGCCCGCCTCGGCCAGCGCATCCAGGCCCTCGCGCACCGAATGGACGCGTCGATATTCGAACGGCGGCGCCTTCATGCCGGCCTCTTGCCGATTGCGGCTGCATCGAACGCGGCAATCGCGCCGAGCATCTTGGCCGGTGTCAGAGGCGTGTTCAGCAGCTCGACGGCGCGGCCTCGCAAGGCGTCGTTGACCGCGTTGAAGATCGCCGCCGGCGGCGCGATCGCTCCGCCTTCGCCCATGCCTTTGAGTCCGAACTTGGTGTACGGAGACTTGGTCTCGAAGTGATGGACGCGAACCGCCGGCACCTCGGTCGCGCCGGGCAGGATGTAGTCCATCATCGTCGACGCGAGCGGCTGGCCGTTGGCATCATAGGGTGACTCCTCGTACAGCGCGGTGCCGATCCCTTGCGCGACGCCGCCGATCGTCTGGCCCTCGACGATCATCGGATTGACCATCGTTCCGCAGTCCTCGCTGATGACGTAGTCGAGCAACTCGACGGTGCCGATCCGCGGATCGACCGCCACCAACACCGCGTGCGACGCGTAGCTGAAGACGCCGGTGTCGATCTTGGGCCGGTACGACACGCTTGCCTCGAGTCCGCCGAGGTCGACATCCTTGGGCAGTCGCTCCGGCCGAACGTACCAGGCGTGCGCCAACTCGCGCAGCGTGACCTCGGCGTTCGGTCCGATCACGCGGCCGTTCGAGAACCGTACCGCGCTCTCGTCGCAGCCGAGCAGTGCAGCGCCGATTCGACGCAACCTTGGCACGAGCGCCTCGCAAGCGTTGCCGACCGCGCCGCCGGCCATCACGATCCCGCGCGAGGCGTAAGTTCCGGTCGAGAACGGTGTCGTGCCGGTGTCGCCGTGCACGACCCGCACGCGTGCCACCTCGACGCCGAGCACCTCGTGCGCGATCTGCGCGAGCGTCGTCTCCATGCCCTGGCCGTGCGAATGAACGCCGACGCACAGCTCGAGCCCGCCGTC
>JBDHSE010000228.1:0-4868 GCA_039807955.1 Ideonella sp.
TCGCCCGCACGGCCCGCACGGCCCGTCGCGCCGCCGGCCGCGGCGCCGAGCGCCGCGCTCGCGAGCATGGCGGGCGAGTCGCAGGCCGTGCAGCAGGTGCGCGCGCTGATCGACAAGGTCGCGCGCAGCATGGCGCCGGTGCTCGTCAGCGGCGAGTCGGGCACCGGCAAGGAACTCGTCGCCCGCGCGGTGCACGAGACGAGCCCGCGCGCCGCCGGGCCGTTCGTCGCCGTCAACTGCAGCGCGATCCCGGAGCATCTGCTCGAGGCCGAGTTCTTCGGCTACCGCAAGGGCGCCTTCACCGGCGCCGCCGACGATCGCGAGGGCTTCTTCCAGGCCGCAAACGGCGGCAGCCTGTTCCTCGACGAGATCGGCGACCTGCCGCTCGCGATGCAATCGAAGCTGCTGCGCGTGATCCAGGAGCGCGCGGTGCGGCCGGTCGGCGCGGTCGCCGAACTGCCGGTCAACGTCCGCATCCTGAGCGCGACGCACAAGGACCTCTCCGCCGAGGTGCAGGCGCAGCGCTTTCGCCAGGACCTGTACTACCGGCTCAACGTCATCCAGATCATCGTGCCGCCGCTGCGCGAGCGGCTCGAGGACCTGCCCGCGATCACCGACCGTGTGCTGCAGCGCATCGCACGCGAAGCCGGCGTCACGCCGGCGCCGCACCTGACGCACGCCGCACTGCGTCATCTGCGCGGCTACGCCTTCCCGGGCAACGTGCGCGAGCTCGAGAACCTGCTGCACCGCGCGGTCGCGCTCGCGAGCGGCGATGCGATCGATTCGGCCGACCTGAATCTGCCGGACGACATCCATGCCGCGGCCGACGTGCAGCGCGTCGAACCGGAAGCGGCTGTCGATACCGTGCCGGCGCTGCTGCCGGCCGAGGCCGATCTGCCGGACGATCTCGCCGCCTACCTCGACGGCGTCGAGCGCGAGATCCTCGTTCGCGCGCTCGAGCGGCATCAGTACAACCGGACCGCGGCCGGCGCGAGCCTCGGACTCACGCTGCGCCAGATGCGCTATCGCATGGCGCGCCTGGGCGTCGTCGCCGGCAGCGATCCGAATGGCGACGGCGCCTGACCTCGATCCTCCGGCGTCTGTGAATCCGGATCGGTGCGACGATGCGCGGTGGCTGGCGGGCGGGTGGCTGCAGGACGCGCGCCGCTGCGAATCGCCGAACCGCAACGCGCGCCCGACGCACGCTGCGATCGATCTCGTCGTCATCCACTCGATCAGCCTGCCGCCGGGCTGCTTCGGTGGCGATGCGATCGAGCGCCTGTTCACGAACCGGCTCGATTGCGACGCGCATCCTTACTACGAGCGGCTGCGCGGCCTTGCCGTGTCGTCGCACTTCGTGCTGGCCAGAAGCGGCGTGCTGACCCAGTTCGTCGGCTGCGACGACCGCGCCTGGCACGCCGGCGCGTCGCGCTGGCGCGGCCGCGAGAACTGCAACGACTTTTCGATCGGTGTCGAACTCGAAGGGCTCGAGGGCCTTGCGTTCGAGCCGGCGCAGTACGACGCGCTCGCTGCGCTGCTTGCGCGGCTCGCGCAGCGCTACCCGATCGAAGCGATCGCCGGCCACGAACATGTGGCGCCGCTGCGCAAGCTCGACCCCGGCGCGGGGTTCGAGTGGCGACGCATCGCAGCCGCGCTCGGCTGGCCGGCTCGGTGTTTTCCCGCGGGCACGGTCGCGGATCGCTGAACCGCGCCGCACAGGCACGGCTTTGCGTGCCTCGCAGGCCTGCCAAGCAGTTCGCGGCTCGCAGCGTCGTTTCGCGCGCTGAGTCAATGCCGGTGCGGTCGCGTGCGGGCGGCCTGCGTGGGCATGCGACGCGCGAGGCGACGCGCTTGCATCGACAGCGCAACCGAAGCCGGCGATGGCCCACAGCCGCCACCGTTGCATTCGGGTTGACACGCTACCCCTAGTGCTTGAAGTGGCTCCAAGCCACAGATATAGTGTGTGCCGATGCCATTCTTCCAGCTCACGGCGGGCCGTCCGAAGTGCACCGGATGCAGCGCAGGCCGCCTAACGCGGCGGCGCTGTCACTGCCGAGTTGAGCCACCGGCCCGGCGCCCGCTGCGGCGCCAGGCCACACCCGATCGCATCGCATAGCGCGTCGCGCAACCTCCTCTCAACCCAGCTTCGTCGTCAAAGGCCACACATGCAATCAGCTTCCCAGCCCGCCTTCACCGGCAACCCTTCCGAATCCGCGGCCGCTGCGAGCGCCGCCGCGCTGCGCAACGAACCGGATGGCGCATACCAGGGCTATCAGATCATCCGGCGCAACGGATCGGTCGTCGTGTTCGAGCCGAACAAGATCGCGGTCGCGCTGATGAAGGCCTTTCTCGCGGTGCACGGCACGCAGGGCGCGGCGTCGGCGAGCGTTCGCGAGACGGTCGATGCGTTGACGGAGATCGTCGTTCGCGCGCTGTTGCGATCGCGCCCGGGCGGCGGCACCTTCCCGATCGAGGACGTGCAGGACCACGTCGAGCTTGCCCTGATGCGCGGCGGCCATCACGAAGTGGCGCGCGCCTATGTGCTGTACCGCGAGATGCGCGCCCAGCAGCGCGCGCGCCAGGCGGCGAATGCCCCGAAGGCCGAGCCGGCGCTGACCGTGATCGACGGCGGCGAGCGCGTCGCGCTCGATCCGGCGCGCCTCGCGGCGCTCGTCGAGTCGGCCTGCGAAGGGCTCGGCACGGACGTGCGGCCCGAGCCGATCATGGCCGAGACGCGGCGCAACCTGTACGACGGCGTGCCGATCGAGGAGGTGCACAAGGCGGCGATCCTCGCCGCGCGCACGCTGATCGAGAAGGACCCCGGCTACACGCGGGCGACGGCGCGGTTGCTGCTGCACACGATCCGCAAGGAGGTCCTCGGCGAGGAAGTGGCGCAGCGCGACATGCCGGCGCGCTATGCCGAGTACTTCCCGCAGTACCTCGAGCGCGGCATCGCGGCCGAGCTGCTCGACGAGCGGCTCGCGCAGTTCGACCTGGCCCGCATCGCGCGCGCGCTGCGCGCCGAGCGCGACCTGCAGTTCGACTATCTCGGGCTGCAGACGCTCTACGACCGCTACTTCCTGCACGTCGATGGCCGGCGCATCGAGCTGCCGCAGGCCTTCTTCATGCGCGTCGCGATGGGCCTCGCGCTGAACGAGATCGACCGCGAGGCGCGCGCGATCGAGTTCTACGAGGTGTTGTCGAGCTTCGACTTCATGTCGAGCACGCCGACGCTGTTCAACTCGGGGACGCGGCGTTCGCAGCTGTCGAGCTGCTACCTGACGACGGTGTCCGACGACCTGGAGGGCATCTACGAGGCGCTCAAGGAGAACGCGCTGCTGTCGAAGTTCGCCGGCGGCCTCGGCAACGACTGGACCAACGTGCGCGCGCTCGGCAGCCACATCAAGGGAACGAACGGCAAGAGCCAGGGCGTCGTGCCGTTCCTGAAGGTCGTCAACGACACGGCGGTCGCCGTCAACCAGGGCGGCAAGCGAAAGGGCGCCGTCTGCGCCTATCTCGAGAGCTGGCACCTCGACATCGAGGAGTTCCTCGAGCTGCGCAAGAACACCGGCGACGACCGCCGCCGCACGCACGACATGAACACCGCGAACTGGGTGCCCGACCTGTTCATGAAGCGCGTCATGGAAGGCGGCGACTGGACGCTCTTCTCGCCATCGACCTGCCCCGACCTGCACGACACCTTCGGCCGCGCGTTCGAGGAGGCCTACACGCGCTATGAAGAGCAGGCGGCGCGCGGCGAGATCAAGCTCTTCAAGAAGATGCCTGCGGCCGACCTGTGGCGCAAGATGCTGTCGATGCTGTTCGAGACCGGGCATCCGTGGATCACGTTCAAGGACGCCTGCAACGTGCGCTCGCCGCAGCAGCACGCCGGCGTCATCCACTCGAGCAACCTGTGCACCGAGATCACGCTCAACACCGGCGCCTCCGAGATCGCGGTCTGCAATCTCGGCTCGGTCAACCTCGCGCAGCACCTGACGGACGGCGCAGACGGCGGCAAGGCGATCGACCATCCGAAGCTCGAGCGCACCGTCGCGACCGCGATGCGCATGCTCGACAACGTCATCGACATCAACTACTACGCGGTGAAGAAGGCGCGCGACGCGAACCTGCGCCACCGGCCGGTCGGCCTCGGCATCATGGGCTTCCAGGACGCGCTGCACGAGTTGCGCCTGCCCTATGCGTCGGACGAGGCGGTCGCGTTCGCCGACCGGTCGATGGAGGCGGTGTGCTACTACGCCTACCAGGCTTCGACCGAACTCGCCGCCGAGCGCGGCCGCTACTCGAGCTACCGCGGGTCGCTGTGGGACCGGGGCGTTCTGCCGCTCGATACCCTGCGCCTGCTCGAAGAGCAGCGCGGCGGCTACGTCGAAGTCGACACGTCGTCGACGCTCGACTGGGCAGCGCTGCGAGCGCGGATCGCGGCGCACGGCATGCGCAACTCCAACTGCGTCGCGATCGCGCCGACGGCGACGATCTCCAACATCGTCGGTGTCAGCGCGTCGATCGAGCCGTCGTTCGGCAACCTGTCGGTCAAGTCCAACCTGTCGGGCGAGTTCACGATCGTCAACGAATACCTCGTGCGCGACCTCAAGCAGCTCGGCCTGTGGGACGAGGTCATGGTCATGGACCTGAAGCACTTCGACGGATCGCTGCGCCGCATCGATCGCGTCCCCGAGGAATTGAAGTTGCTCTACGCGACGGCGTTCGAGATCGAGGCCAGGTGGCTCGTCGAGGCCGCCGCGCGGCGCCAGAAGTGGATCGACCAGGCGCAGTCGCTCAACATCTACATCGCCGGCGTCTCGGGCCGCAAGCTCGACGAGACGTACAAGCTCGCCTGGCTGCGCGGC
>JBDHSE010000229.1:0-4845 GCA_039807955.1 Ideonella sp.
CGCGGGCTTGGGATCGGGGGTCTGGGGTTCACTCATGAAGTTGCTGGATACAAAGAGGGCGCCCGCAGGGCGCCCGGGCGTTAATCTGACTGGAACCCCCGCTTGGCGGGGGGCAGGGGGTGCCCCATCCAGCTCATCGAAGATGAGAATCTAGCCGCTTCAGCGGCTAGATTCTCATTGGCATCACGACGTACTTGAAGCCTTCGACGTCGGGCGCCGAGATCAGCGCGCTCGAATTGCCGTCCTGCAGTTCGATGCGCACCATCTCGACGCCAAGGTTGGAAAGCACGTCGATCAGGTAGGTGACGTTGAAGCCGATCTCGATCGCGTCGCCGCCGTAGTCGATCTCGAGCTCTTCCTTCGCCTCTTCCTGCTCGGCGTTGTTCGACGAGATGCGCAGCGTGCCGGGCTCGATGTTGACGCGCACGCCCTTGAACTTCTCGCTCGTCAGGATCGCCGCGCGCTGCAGGCAGGCGAGCAGTGACGCGCGGCCGAGCGTGACGGCGTTCTTGTGGCCCTTCGGGATGACGCGGTTGAAGTCGGGGAACTTGCCTTCGACGAGCTTGGTGACGAACTCCATGCCGGAGAAGCTGAACTTCGCCTGGTTGCCGGCAAAGCGCATCTCGATCGCGTTGTCGCCGCCGTCGTCGCGCAACAGGCGCTGCAGCTCGAGCACCGTCTTGCGCGGCAGGATGACCTCCTGCTTCGGAATGTCGGCGTCGAGCCGAGCCTGCGCGAGCGCGAGGCGGTGGCCGTCGGTCGCGACGAGGATCAGGTTCCTGCCCTCGGCGACGAACAGGATGCCGTTGAGGTAGTAGCGGATGTCGTGCACCGCCATCGCGAAGTGGACCTGGTCGATCAGGCCCTTCAACGTCTTTTGCGGAACGCTGAACGCGGGGCCGAAGTCGGCCGCCTCTTGCACCAGCGGGAAGTCGTCGGCCGGCAACGTCTGCAGCGTGAAGCGGCTCTTGCCGCCTTGCAGCGTGAGCTTGGATTCCGCGGCACTCAACGTGACGATCTGATCGTTCGGCATCGAGCGCAGGATGTCGATCAGCTTGCGTGCGCCGACCGTCGTCGAGAAGGCGTCCGGCGCGCCGTCGAACTCGACCGTCGTGCGGACCTGGATCTCGAGGTCGCTCGTCGTGAACTCGATGCTCGGCCCGTTCTTGCGGATCAGCACGTTGGCCAGGATCGGCAGCGTATGCCGCCGCTCGACGATGCCGGAGACGGCCTGCAGCGCGTCGAGGACTTTTTCTTGCGCAGCCTTCAAGACAATCATGTGATTCCCTTTAACTTAGTCGTCTTAGTAGGGGACGCGGTGGCCTGTGGAGAACGCCATTTTCGCCTTTTCGATCAAGCGTTTAGATGCTGATAAACGATGTGGGCAGGGCTTGGCGATGGGCGGGACCCGGCACGAGCAAGTTCGGCCGTCCGGCGTTCGCTGTGGACAAGACGCAAGTTGCCAGAGACTTGTCCCCAGGCTTGTGCCTTGACGGATAGCGGCCGCTGCATCATCCCTTGAGCGTCTGCTCGAGGACGTGAAGCTGCTGGTTCAGCTCGGGGTCCTTCTGCCGCTCGGCGCCGATCTTGCGCACCGCGTGCAGCACCGTCGTGTGGTCGCGCCCGCCGAACAGGTCGCCGATCTCGGGCAGGCTCTTTTGCGTCATCTCCTTCGAGAGGTACATCGCGATCTGGCGCGGCCGCGCGATCGATGCCGGGCGCTTCTTGCTGTACATGTCGGCGACCTTGATCTTGTAGAAGTCGGCGACCGTCTTCTGGATGTTCTCGACGCCGACCTGCCGGTTCTGGATCGACAGCAGGTCCTTCAGCGCGTCGCGCGCGAGCTGGATGTTGATCTCCTTGTGGCTGAAGCGCGAATAGGCGAGCACCTTACGCAGCGCGCCCTCCAACTCGCGCACGTTGGCGCGAACGTTCTTCGCGACGAAGAAGGCGACCTCCTCGGGCATCACCGCGCCCTCGGCCTCGGACTTGCGCATCAGGATCGCGACCCGCATCTCGAGCTCGGGCGGTTCGATCGCCACCGTCAGCCCGGCGTCGAAGCGCGACGTGAGGCGCTGGTCGATGTCGGCGAGCCCCTTCGGGTAGGTGTCGCTCGTCATGATGATGTGCGCCTTCTTCGCCAGCAGCGCCTCGAAGGTGTTGAAGAACTCCTCCTGCGTGCGCTCCTTGCCGGCGAAGAACTGGACGTCGTCGATCAGCAGCAGGTCGAGCGAGTGGTACTTCGCCTTCAGCTCGTCGAAGGTCTTGCGCTGGTAGTTCTTGACGACGTCGCTGATGAACTGCTCGGCGTGCAGGTAGAGCACGCGCGCGTCGGGCCGGTCGGCGAGCAGCGCGTTGCCGACGGCGTGCACGAGGTGCGTCTTGCCCAGGCCGACGCCGCCGTAGATGAAAAGCGGGTTGTACATGACACCGGGCGCGCCGGCGACGTGCAGCGCGGCGGTGCGCGCCATCTGGTTGGCGCGGCCGGGAACGAGGGTGTCGAAGGTCAGCGCCGGGTTGAGGCGGTTGCGCGCCAAGACCTGGTTCTGTGCCGCCGGCGCCGCGCTCGGCAAAGGCGGCTGCACATCGGACAGCGCCGGGGCCGTCCGTGTGCCGGCGTTGGCTGCCGCGGCCGGCGCCTCGCGCGGCGCAAGCGTCAACTCGAAGCGCACCGGCCGGCCGGCGATCTCGCTCAGCACCGACTCGATCCGCCCTGCGTACTGGTTTCTGATCCAGTCGAGCTTGAACCGATTGGGCACGCGCACCGAGACGACAGTGGGCGCAGCGCCGCTTTCGGTGATCTCGGCGTCGGGCAGCGGGCGGATCCAGGTGTTGAATTGTTGTTCCGGCAGCTCGGTCGCGAGTCGTTCGCAACTCTGCTGCCAAAGGTCGGCGCTCATGCTGTGGAAAACATCTCTTTCGAAGCGCGGATTGTACGGTCTGCCAACCCCGTCCGGTGCGGGTTATCCACAGTTCGCGGTCACGCGCCAGCCGCTCGCCAGGCCGCAGCCGCCGGTGCAAGTTGTTGACCGAAAAGGGTGTTTTTGGTGTAATACTCGGTTTCCCGTATCCGGGGTCGTTGTTGCAACGCGCAACGGCGAATATCGGGTTGGGTTCGGCCCGAGTCGCCGCGCTGGCAGCATCGCGGCGAACGTTGCGCGGCACGCGCCGCGGCCGCAACCATCCGTCGGGGACTTGCCGATCGGTTGCATCAGTTTCGACCGATCGCGCCGACGAGAACTTCAAGAGGATTCCAGATGAAACGCACCTACCAGGCTTCCAAGGTTCGCCGCGCCCGTACGCACGGTTTTCTCGTGCGCATGAAGACGCGCGGCGGGCGTGCCGTCATCAACGCGCGCCGCGCCAAGGGCCGCAAGCGCCTGGCGGTCTGAACGGTTGTAATCACCGCTGCCGCGACCGCACCCGTGCCGGGTCGCATCGTGCGATCGGAAGACTTCGAGCGCGTGCTTGCACAGCCCGCAACGGCGCGAAGCGCTCACTTCGCGGTTCATTTCGCGAGCGGTTCGCCAAGTCGGCCGCGCGCTGGATCGAAGTCGCCCGCAAGACATTCCGGTGCCGAACAGCACAAGTTATCCACAGATCGTGAACTGCTTCGTCAACAGCCTGTGGATGACCGGCGCCCGCCGGGCCGTGTGCCGTCGCAGCAAGACGCACCGGACCGCGTCTGGCTCGGCACCGTCGTTCCCAAGCGCCACGCACGCCGCGCCGTGACGCGCAATCTGATCAAGCGCCAGATCCGCGGCGCAGCGCAACGCCAGGCCTTGGCGGCCAAGCCGCTCGCCCCGGGCCTGTGGATCGTGCGGCTGCGCTCGCCGTTCGATCGGGCCGTGTTCGCGAGCGGCGCCTGCGCCGCCTTGCGCGATGCGGCGCGACGCGAACTCGACACCCTGCTTTCGCAATGCGGCAGCCGCGATCCCGGATCGGCGGCTGCATCACCGCGCTGAACGCGATGCATCCGCTGTTGCGCTTCGCCTGCGACCTGCCGCGCCGCCTGCTGATCGCGCTGGTGCGTGGCTACCGCCTGCTGCTGAGCCCCTGGATCGGATCGCAGTGCCGGTTCGAGCCGACGTGCTCGGCGTATGCGCTCGGTGCGCTCGAATCGCACGGCGCCGGCGCCGGCGTCTACCTGACGGCGCGGCGCGTGCTGCGCTGCCATCCGTGGTGCGACGGCGGGCTCGATCCGGTGCCCGCCGAGCGGCCGCGCCTGTTCGCCTGGTATGTGCCGCCGTGCGCGAAGCAGCCGCAGCCTTCACTCAAAGACTGACCCATGAACGATATTCGCCGCACCCTGCTGTGGGTGGTGTTCTCGATGTCGCTCGTTCTGCTGTGGGATGGCTGGAACAAGTACAACGGTGAGCCTTCGCTGTTCAGCCCGAAACCGGCGGCGACGACCGCCGCGCCGCAGGGAGCAACCGGCGCGACCGGCGCGGCGAGTGTTCCGCCGCAGGCCGTGCCGCCGGCCACCGCGACCGCCGCGCCGAGTACACCTGCCGCCGCCGCCCCGGTCGCGCCGCCGGCCGCCGCACCGGCCGCCGCCGAACTGGTCACGATCACGACCGACGTGTTCGCCTTCACGTTCGACTCGATCGGCGGCGACCCGGTCAAGGTCGAGTTGCTGCAAGAGGTCGACCAGAACGACCCGAGCCGCAAGGTCGTGCTCTTCGACCGTTCGCCGCACCGCGTCTACCTTGCGCAGACGGGGCTGATCGGCGCCCCCGGAGCCGCGCCGCTGCCGACCCACCTGACGCCGATGAAGTGGGTGCCCGGCCCGCGCGAGATGGCCGCCGGCAGCGACAGCCTGCAGGTGCGCTTCGAGTCGGCCGA
>JBDHSE010000230.1:0-4791 GCA_039807955.1 Ideonella sp.
GGCTCGAGCCACTTCGCTTTCCCGAAGCGGCTCTGGAACGCGACGCTCCACTGGCCGGGCTTCAGCGTGAGCCGCTCGGCGAGCAGGCGCGCCGTCGCGTGGCAGGCGTCGTGGTACGGGTCGCCGAGTTCCCTCGTGCGCGCCGGCATGCCGTGAAAGCTCATCACGAGCCGCTCGCCGCGGCCGTGCTTCATCCAGTGGTCCGAGACGCTAGCGGCGAGGGCGTCGATGTAGCCGGCGTCGGCGTGGTAGTCGTTGACAAACCGCAGCTCGGGCAGGCTGCGCGTGCGCTGCATCCACGCCGCGACGGCGTCGGCGACGCTCGCCGTCGTCGCCGCGCAGTACTGCGGATAAAGCGGCAGCACGACGATCCGCCTCGCGCCGCCGGCTTTCAGCTCGGACAGCACGCCCGCGATCGACGGCTTGCCGTAGCGCATCGCCGGCCGCACCGCGACGCGGTGCCCGCGCTGGCCGAGATAGCCTTCGAGCAGCCGCGCCTGCCGCTCGGTCCAGACCGCGAGCGGCGAACCTTCGGCCGTCCAGATGCGGGCGTATTTCGCCGCCGACTTCGCCGGCCGGGTGCGCAGCACGACGCCGTGCAGGATCGGCCACCAGACGAGACGCGGGATCTCGACGACGCGCGGGTCGGACAGGAACTCGGCCAGATAGCGGCGCAGCGCCGGCGCATCGGCCGCATCCGGCGTGCCGAGGTTGCACAACAGAACGGCGCAATCGGGCAGGGTGCGCGCGGCGCCTTCGGTGCGCCGCGGTTCGGGAAGAAACTGCATGCGCTCGGCAGGCGAAAGCGATCGGCGGCTCGAAGCTCGGGCTGCGCTCAGCCGCGCGCTGCCAACGCGTCGAGATCGCGCATCACGGCGGCGATGTCGATCGGCTTCGTCCAGTAGCCGGCGAACCCGGCCTGCTTCGCGCGCTCGACGTCGTCGTCCGACGCGTCGGCGGAGCACATGAAGGCGGGAACGCCGGCGAGCGCCGGGATCTCCCGCAGCCGTGCGAGCAACTCGTAGCCGCTCATGTCGGGCAGGTGGGCGTCGAGCACGAGCACCTGCGCGCTCCAGTCGCGCGACAAGGCGAGTGCCTGCGCGCCGTCCTCGGCGACTTCGAGTTCGATGCCGCCGCGGATTCGCATCGCTTCCTCGAACAGGATCGCGTTGATTCGGTTGTCCTCGACGTAGAGCATGCGCAGCGCCGGTGCCGGCGCGCCGCGGTGCGTGCCGGGCGCGGATGCATCATCGGCCGCCGCGCCGGCGGCGCCGGGCGAAGCTTCGCCTGCGCCCTGCGCCACCGCCGCCGCGCGCGGCAGTTCGATGCGCACCTGGGTGCCGGCGCCGGCCACGCTCGCGAGCGTGAGTTCGCCCGCCATCTCGTTGATCAAGCGCCTCGCGATCAGCAGGCCGAGCCCGGTGCCCTCGATCGCCGTCGCCTCCTGGCCGAGACGCTCGAACGGCTGGAACAGGCGCGCCGTCTGCTCGGGCGTCATGCCGATGCCGTTGTCCTCGATCGTGAGCGCGAGCCGGTCGCCGGCTTCGGCCTGCAGCCCGATGCAGACCCAGCCGCCGCTGCGGTTGTACTTGATCGCGTTCGAGACGATGTTGATCAGCACCTGGCGCAGGCGCTGGGCGTCGGCGATCACGCCGGCCGTCGGATCGACGGCTTCCTGCAGCGCGACGCCGTGCTGCCTGGCGAGCGGCTGCAGCAGCTCGAGCGTCGACGCGACGCTTGCCTTCAACCCGACCGGCTGCAACTGCAGCGCGAGGCCGCCACCTTCGAGGCGTTGCAGGTCGAGCAGGTCGTTGATCAACGCGAGCAGGTGTTCGCCGGCGCGCAGCACGTGGCCGGTGTACTGCTCGACGGTCGCCGCATCGGCGCGGTCGGCCGACAGGTGCAACAGCTGCGTGAAGCCGATCACCGCGTTGAGCGGCGTGCGCATCTCGTGGCTCACGCGCGAGACGAACTCGGTCTTCGCGCGGTTGGCCAGCTCGGCCGCCTGCTTGTCGCGCAGCGCCTGTTCGGCGCGGTACTGGTCGGTGATGTCGCGAAACGTCACCAGGCACTTCTCGGGTTGCGCCGCCGCGTTCGCCGCGATCGGCTGCGTGCCGAGACGGATCCGGCGCCGCGTGCCGTCCGGCAGCCGCAGCCACACGACCTTGTCGACGCGCGGGACCGTGCCGCGCATCACCGGCCGCACCGGGTGCGCGTCGAACCCGAGTTCGCTGCCATCCTCGGCGACCCAGGCGTAGCCGAGCCGGCTCAGGCGATTGCCGATCAGCACCTGCGCGTCGACGTGCAGCATCTCGCAGGCGGCAGGGTTGGCGGCGACGATGTTGCCGTCGCGATTGATGACGCACAGCCCGTCGCTGATCGCGGTCGCGACCGAGCGGTAGAGCTGTTCGTTGGACGCCAGCCGCTCGGCGTTGGCGGTGCGCTCGGTGACGTCGGCCGCGACGCTGATGAAGTGCGTCAGCTCGCCGGCCGCGTCGCGCACCGGAACGACGTGCAGCTCGTTGATGAAGGTGCTGCCGTCGCGCCGCGTGTTGCGCAGCGTGACGGTGCAGGCGCGGCCTGCGGCGAGCGCCGCGCGCAGCGTGGCGAGCGCGGGGTCGGACGACTCCGCGTCGTGCAGCAGGCGGCAGTTGCGCCCGAGCAGTTCGTCGCGCCGGTAGCCGGTGAGCCGCTCGAACGCCGAGTTCACGTAGATCAGGGGCTGGTCGTCCAGGCGCGCATCGGCGACGCAGACCGCCATCGCGCCATCGGACTCGAGCGCGCGCTGCAGGATGCGCGCCTCGCGCTCGCGGCTGCGAAGCTCGCTCACGTCGCGCGTGACGTACAGCAGTTGCCCGCCGCTCATCGGCGAGACGCGCGCCTCGAAGTGGCGCCTGACGCCGTCGCGGCAGACGAGATCGTACTCGAGCCGCTGCACCTGGCCGGACGCGAGCGCGCTGCGGATCGCGAGCAGGCCGCGCTGCGCGTGCGACGGCGGCAGTCCCTCGCCGAACGGGCGGCTCCGAAGCTCCTCGTAGGGCCTCGCGAGCGAGACGTGCGATTCGTCGCTGCACTCGAGGTAGCGCCCGTCGGCATCGAGCACGAACCAGAGATCGGGGATCGCCTGCAGCACCGCCGCCAGACGCGCCGACGAAGGATCGACTTCGCGCGCTTCGGGCGCCGGCCGCCTGGCGTCGAGCAGCGCGCCGCAGACGGCGGCCAGATCGCGCAGCGCGGCGAGCTGCGCGTCGTCGAACTCGTGTGCGAACGGATCGGTCGCGCACAGGGCGCCGATCGCATGGCCACCGACGCGGATCGGCACGCCGGCGTAGGCCGCGATCACGGGCGCGGTCGCCGATGGCTCGCCGGGCTCCAGCCGCGGATCGTTGGGCACGTCGGCGCTGACGAGCCCGGCTTCGGTCAGGATCGCGCGCGCGCACAACGACTGTGCGCGCGAACGCTCGGGCAGGGCGGCGCCGTCGGCCGCGGCGAACCACTGGCGGTAGGCGTCGACGATAGCGACCGCGGCCGAGGTGCAGCCGGTCGCGCCGCGTGCCAGGCGCGCGACCGCCAGCAGCGCCGGGTCGGCTGCGCCGTTGTTGCGCAGCGCGAGCGAGGCGAGCACGCGCAGGCGCTCGACCTCGTTGGCGAGGAACATGTCGTACCTCATCGGCGAACCCCCGTGGTCCGGCGGCGCGCACGCGGCGAGAACCTTGCCTCGCGGCGCTGGCGGGCCATCGACATGCCTTGCCGGCCCGCGTCGTCGTCTGCAGGCACCGGCTCCATCCTCACCGCCGGGTGCTGTCCGCCGGGTCGAGCTCGCTCAGGCGCAGCACCTCGAACTTCACGCACGGCGACAGCGCGTCCACCGGCGGCGTCCCGAGGCCGATCGTGCCGCTGCCGTGCAGCGTGCACGTGCCGCGCCGCAGCGCGAGCGTCTCGCCGGTTTCGCCGAAGCGGACATAGGTGCCGTTGTAGCTCAGATCGGTCAACTGGAAGGTGCCGCCGTGCCAGTCGATGCGCGCATGCGAGCGCGAGACGCGCGAATCGTCGATGCAGTAGGTGGCCTGCGGGCTGCGGCCGAGGATGACGGCGAGCTGCGGCCCGTGATAGACGCGCGTCAGGTCGAGCCAGCTCAGGCGGATGCCTTCCGGCTCGGGCAGCACGGCCAGGCCGCCGAACGCGGTCGTCACGGTGTCGCCGAAGCGGCGCGCCTCGAGCAGGTGGACATGCACCGGTTCGGCGCGGCCGCGCAACTGCATCAGGTCGAGATCGCGAAAGCGCGAAGACGCCGTCTCATCGAGCCGGCCGAGGACGGACGCGGTGGCGAGCGTCTCGTTGTCGCCGGCGTGATCGATCAGGCGTGCCGCGACGTTGACCGCGTCGCCGAAGCAGTCGCCCGCCATCTCGACGACCTCGCCGTGGGCGATGGCCACCTTCAGCTTCAGGACCGGCCCGCGCGGCGAATCGCGCGCCGGCGACATGTGGTGCAGCGCGTCGTGCATCTCCTCGGCCGCCGCGACCGCATGGCGCGGCGATTCGAAGAGCGCCATCAGGCCGTCGCCGAGCGTCTTGACGACGCGGCCCTGCTCTTCGCCGACGATGCGGCCGAGTTCGGCGACGGTGCGCGTGACGACTCCCGTCGCCGCTGCATTGCCGAGCGACTCGTACAGCGACGTGCTGCCGCGCAGGTCGGCGAACAGGACGGTGGCCTGACGGATCTGTTGCATCGGCGAAGGCGTGAACGATTTCACGCCGATTATCGTCTGCCGGGTGCGGGAACTGAGGGTG
>JBDHSE010000231.1:0-4788 GCA_039807955.1 Ideonella sp.
GTCTGCGGCACGTTGCCGCCGCTCGCCCGCTGGCCTAATCTTCGCCAAACGAGGGGCGCGTATTCTGGCGGCCGGCGCACCTGGAGTCCTTCATCCCGCGGGAGTTCGATCGATGCACTGCAAGCCGATGCTGCCCATCTTGCTGTCGCTCGCGCTCGGCTTGCCTCCAGTGCTGCAGGCGCAGACCGCCGCGGCCACCGCGTCGCAGGGCGCGCCGGCCGCGCCGACCTTCTCGCAGGGCGAACTGGACTCGATGCTGGCGCCGATCGCGCTCTATCCGGACGCGCTGCTGTCGCAGATCATGATGGCGTCGACCTACCCGCTCGAGGTCGTCGAGGCGGCGCGCTGGCGCAAGGCCAATCCGTCGCTCGCCGGCAAGGCGCTCGAGGACGCGCTGCAGAAGCAGAGCTGGGACGAAAGCGTCAAGTCGCTCACCGCATTTCCCGACGTGCTCGACCGCATGAACCAGGACCTGGCGTGGACCCAGAAGCTCGGCGACGCCTTCCTCGCCCAGCAGGATCAGGTGATGGACACGATCCAGGCGCTGCGCGCGAAGGCGCAGGCGGCGGGCCATCTGCAGAGCAACGACAAGCAGAAGGTCGAGGTCCAGCAGGCCGACAACAAGCAGTACATCGTCATCGAGCCGGCGAATCCGCAGGTCGTCTACGTGCCGACCTACCAGCCGACGGTCGTCTACGGCGCGTGGGCCTACCCGGCGTATCCGCCGTACTACCCGTCGTACTGGTACCCGGTCGCGACGCCGTTCGTCAACGGCTTCATCTGGGGCGCCGGCATCGCCGCCGGCGCTGCGCTGTGGGGCGGCTGGGGCTGGCACGACCACGACGTCAACATCGACGTCAACCGCTACAACAGCTTCAACCGCACCAACATCAGCAACACCAACTGGAATCACAACGTCAACCATCGCGGCGCGGTGCCGTATCGCGACGCCGGCTCGCGCGAGAAGTACCGCCAGAACGACCGCCAGGCAGCGCAGGCGCGCGAGCAGTTCCGCGGCCGCGACGACGGTCTCGGCGGCGCGAGCCTGAACGACCGCCAGGGTCTGCAGCAGGCGCAGCGCGAGCACCGTAACGCGGCGGGCGCAGCCGCGCACGACAGGCCCGAACGCGGCGGCGGCGATCGGGCAGACGGCGCGCGCGAAGGCCATGGCAACGTGTTCTCGGGCGGCAACGGCGCGCAGGCACGCGAGTATTCCAGCCGCGGCCACTCGAGCATGGCAAGCGGATCGCGCGGCGGCGGCCACGCCCGGTCCGGCGGCGGTGGACGCGCGGGCGGCGGGCGCCGTTGAGGCCGGGCGCGAACCGCGGCAATCCAGACTTTGCTTGGAAGACAAGATGAAGTTCACACCACGCTCGTCGCCCGGTCTGCGCCCGCTCGCCGCTGCGTTCGCGACGGCTTGTGCACTGTCGATCGCGCCGACGCAACTCGTGGTTGCCGCGACCACCTCCGCGACGTCTGTGCCGGCGAAGCGATCGGGTGCACAGCGCGTCTATTTCGCGACGCCGCAGGAGGGCTTCGACGCCCTGGTGGCCGCGCTGCGCGGCGGCGATCGAAGGCAGGTCGAACGCCTGCTCGGCCCCGGCGCTGCCGCGATCGTCGATTCGGGCGACGCCGCGGCAGACGCCCAGGCCGCGGCGCGCTTCGTTGCCGACTACGACAGGAAGCATGTCGTCCAGATGGACGGCGACGCGAAGGCCTTCATCGCGACCGGCGAGACCGAATGGCCGCTGCCGGTGCCGATCGTCAAGTCCGACGCCGGCTGGAGCTTCGACGCGCAGGCCGGTGCGCAGGAACTGCTGGCCCGGCGCATCGGCCGCAACGAACTCGACACGATTCAGACCTGCCGCGCCTTCATCGACATGCAGGACGAGTACGCCGCGGCCGATCGCAACGGCGACGGCCTGCTCGAGTACGCGGCGCGCATCGTCTCGACGCCGGGCAAGCACGACGGGCTGTACTGGCCGACACAGGCAGGCGAGCCACAAAGCCCGGCCGGGCCGCTGCTTGCCGAGGCGGTGCAAACCCGTCGCACGGGGGGTGCGACGCCCTACCACGGCTACTACTACCGCATCCTCACTGCCCAGGGCAAGCACGCGCCGGACGGCGCGATGAGCTACTACGCCAACGGCAAGCTGATCGGCGGCATCGCGCTGATCGCCTACCCGGCGAAGTACCGCAACTCCGGCGTCAAGACCTTCATCTGCAGCATGAGCGAACTCGTCTACGAGAAGGACCTCGGCGCCGACACCACGGCGAAAGCGAAGAGAATCAAGGCTTTTGATCCGGACGAGACATGGACCAAGGTCGATTGAAATGAAGCCACAGATCGGACAGCTCGCTCGGCGTGGGTTCGTGTGGCTAGGCCCCCTCACCCCAGCCCTCTCCCCGAGGGGAGAGGGAGTCGTGCTGCTCCCTCGGCCGCGCACGGGGGACGGTGTTCGCCTGCCCCCTCTCCCGCACGCGGGAGAGGGTCGGGGTGAGGGTTGGGGGCCGTGCCGTGCTGTCGCCTTCGCCGACACGCGCCGCCCAGCGCGCCGTTTCATGGGTCATGGGATACGCTCAGCGCGGTGGAGCAAATGAAATGACAAGCGGCGATCCGCACCTCTCGAACCCGCGCCGCCGCGCGGCGCTGCGCACCGGGTTGGCGCTCGGCGCGGCGCTCGTCATCTCGGGCTGCGAGACGACGCCAGGCGCCGCGCCGCCAGCCGGCATCGCGATCTCGAAGACGCCGCTCGTCGGCAAGTTCGTCTGGCGCGACCTGATGACGGACGACCCGGCGCGCGTCAAGCCGTTCTACGCCGCGCTCTTCGGCTGGGAGTACGTCGAGCGCACCGCGCAGGGCCGGCCCTACACCCTCGTCAAGTCGGGCGGGCAGTTCATCGGCGGCATCGCGAAGGCCGAACGCAGGATCCCCGAACAACCCAATGCGCAGTGGCTCAACTTCATGTCGGTGGCCGACGTCGATCAGGCCGCGCAGTTGACCCGCACCGCCGGCGGCAGCGTGCTGCTCGCGCCGTTCGATCTGCCCAGGGTCGGGCGCGCCGCCGTCGTCCTCGATCCGCAGGGTGCGCCGCTCGGTCTCGTGCGCGCTTCGTTCGGCGATCCGGCCGACGCGCCGCAGCCGACGCTGAACCGCTTCCTGTGGACCGAGGAACTCGTCCCCGACCCGCGCGCGGCGGCGGACTTCTATTCCAGGCTCGCCGGGTTCGAAGTCGTCTCCGAAGTCGACGGCGACCGGCCCTTCCTGCTGCTGCGCAAGGGCCGCGCGCGGGCTGCGATCATGCGCACGCCGATCGACGGCATGCGGCCGCAATGGCTCGCCTCGGTGATGGTCGCCGACCCGGCGGCAAGCGCGCAGCACGCAAGGCAGCTCGGCGCGAGGGTGATCGTCGCCCCGCATCCGACGGTGCGCAACGGAACGATCGCGTTGATCGCCGACCCGAGCGGCGCGTTGATCGCGCTGCAGAAGTGGACGTCGTAGGCGGCGCAGGAGGCGAACATGAAATCCAGAACCATCCGGCTTCTCGCAGCCAGCGTGCTGGCGATCGTCGTCGCCGGCGGCATCTACGGCTGCGACGACGACAGCGTCGATGTCACCGGCATCGGCGCATCGGTCGGCCTGCCCGGCAACACGATGACGGGGTCGGACGAGATCGGCGTCGGCAACGTGCAGTGGGTCGGCAACCCGCGCTGGTGATGGCGCGCGGCTTCAGGGCACGCCGACCAGCAGGTAGGCGTTCGAGTAGCCGCTGCTTGGCGAGTAGGCGTAGCCGATGAAGACCGGGCCGATCGGCGTCTCGCCGCCGAGGTAGACGCCGACCGAGTTCTGCCAGCCCCTGAGCTGGGTCTCGGTGTAGCGCAGGCCCATCCTTGCCGTCTCGAACGCGACGCCGAGCCGCATGTCCCCGCGCAGGCCGAGCGGCAGTTCGCCGAGGATGCGCTCGATGCGCAAGCCGGCGTAGGTCGCATCGTCGCCGAGCAGTTGCTTGGGCGCGAACGCGCTCAGGTTGAGGAAGCCTCCGAGCTCGGCGACGTCGTAGATCGGCAGCACGCCGGTCGGCGATCCCTGGTAGCTCGCGCGGGCCTGCACGACCCATTCGGCGCCGATCTGCTTGGCGCCGCGCAACTCGCCGACGAGCTTGCTGTAGTCGTTGCCGTTGGCGACGAAGTAGCTGCCCTGCGCCGCCCAGCCGTTGCGCGGCTGGTAGATGCGGTCGTTGCGGTCGAGGTCGAAGCCGGCGTAGACGCCGCCGAAGGTCTTCGAGTACTCGGGCAGGACGGGAACACCGATCGAGAGGTCGCCGCGCTTGTAGGTCTGGCGATAGCCGATGCGCGCCTGGCCGAGGGTGCCGATCTGCGCGCCGAGCGCGATGTCGGCGTTCGATTCGACGACCGCGTATTCGGCGACCTTGGTGTCGTTCTGGAACAGCGAGACATAGTCGCGCCGCACCCGCACGCTCGGTTCGACGAAGTAGGTCTGCGTCGCCTCGAGCGGCTGGAAGTACGAGACGCCCGCGCCCATGCTGTTGCCGATCTGCGCCGTCGCGAGCAGTTCGGCGCCGAGCTTGTCGACCCAGGTCTTGTGATAGGCGACGCGCAGCGCGTAGGTCGAGCCGGTGCTGCGGTCGGTCATCAGCGCGACGCCGAAGCGCAGGTAGTTCGGGCCCCAGGCCTTCTCGATCGGCGTCACGCGCAGGATGTTGCGGTCGCGCTCGCGCAGCAGCGAGTAGTCGACGCTCTCGAAGTAGCCCTCGCCGTAGACGCGCA
>JBDHSE010000232.1:0-4779 GCA_039807955.1 Ideonella sp.
CGAACGAAGGGCACCATGATCTCGACGTTCGTCAACCCCATCTCGCCGCGCACCCGCTTCAGCGCCTCGCATTCCATCGCGAACGCCTCGCCGAACTCCTCGCTGACGTAGCGCGACGCGCCGCGAAAGCCGAGCATCGGGTTCTCTTCCTCGGGCTCGTAGCGCGAGCCGCCGATCAGCTTCTTGTACTCGTTGGACTTGAAGTCCGACAGCCGCACGATCACCGGCTTGGGCCAGAACGCGGCAGCGATCGTCGCCACGCCCTCGGCGAGCTTGTCGACGTAGAACGCGCGCGGCGACGCGTGGCCGCGCGCGACCGATTCGACCGCCTTCTTCAGGTCGGGGTCGACGTTCGGATAGTCGAGCACCGCCTTCGGGTGGACGCCGATGATGTTGTTGATGATGAACTCGAGCCGCGCGAGGCCGACGCCGGCGTTGGGCAACTGCGCGAATTCGAATGCGAGCTGCGGGTTGCCGACGTTCATCGTGATCTTGACCGGGCACGGCGGCAGCGCGCCGCGCTCGACCTCGCTCACCTCGGTCTCGATCAGGCCGTCGTAGATGTGGCCGGTGTCGCCCTCGGAGCAGGCGACGGTGACGAGCGCGCCGTTCTTGAGCCGCTCGGTCGCGTCGCCGCAGCCTACGACGGCCGGAATGCCGAGTTCGCGCGCGATGATCGCCGCGTGGCAGGTGCGGCCGCCGCGGTTCGTCACGATCGCGCTCGCGCGCTTCATCACCGGCTCCCAGTTCGGGTCGGTCATGTCGGTGACGAGCACGTCGCCCGGCTTGACCTGATCCATCTCGGCCAGGCTGTGCACGATGCGCACCGGGCCGGTGCCGATTTTCTGGCCGATCGCGCGGCCTTCGGCGAGCACCGTGCCGCTGCCCTTGAGCCGATAGCGCAGTTCGTCGCCGGAGGCGCCGCGGCTCTTCACCGTCTCCGGACGCGCCTGCAGGATGTAGATGCGGCCGTCGCTGCCGTCCTTGCCCCACTCGATGTCCATCGGCCGGCCGTAGTGCGACTCGATCTTCAGCGCCACCTGTGCCAGTTCCGTCACGTCGGCATCGGCGAGCGAATAGCGGTTGCGCTGCTCGGTCGCCGTCTCGACCGTCTTCACGAGCTTGCCGCTCGCAGCGCGCTCGGCGGCGGTCGCGAACTCCATCTTCAGCAGCTTGGAGCCGAGGTTGCGGCGCACGATCGCCTGCTTGCCGGCGGCGAGCATCGGCTTGTGGACGTAGTACTCGTCCGGGTTCACCGCGCCCTGCACGACCGTTTCGCCCAGGCCGTAGCTCGACGTGATGAAGACGATGTCCTTGAAGCCGCTTTCGGTGTCGATCGTGAACATCACGCCCGAGGCGCCGAGGTCGGATCGCACCATGCGCTGCACGCCGGCCGACAGCGCCACCTCGGCGTGCGCGAAGCCCTTGTGGACGCGGTAGCTGATCGCCCGGTCGTTGTAGAGCGAGGCGAAGACCTCCTTCGTTTTCGCCAGCACCTCTTCAATGCCGACGACGTTGAGGAACGTCTCCTGCTGGCCGGCGAAGCTCGCATCGGGCAGGTCCTCGGCGGTCGCCGACGAGCGCACCGCGAACGACGCGCCGGGATTGGCGCGTTCGAGTTCGGCGAACTGCGCGCGAATCGCCGCCTCGAGCGGCGGCGAGAACGGCGCCTGCTCGATCCAGCCGCGGATCTCGGCGCCCGCCGCGGCGAGTGCGCGAACGTCGTCGGCGTCGAGCGCCTCGAGCCGGGCGGCAATCCGGGCAACGAGCCCGCCGTGCGCGAGGAACTCGCGAAACGCATGCGCCGTCGTCGCAAAGCCGCCCGGCACGCGCACGCCGACGGCCGAGAGCTGGCTGATCATTTCGCCGAGCGAGGCGTTCTTGCCGCCGACCGCCTCGACGTCGGTCATTCTCAGTTGTTCGAACGGTACGACCAGGGCGGTCGCCAGTTGCGGGTTGGACATGGGAAGGCTCCGTGATGATGAGAAATCCTGGGCTCCCCATCCCGCCGCTGCGCGCGCATCGGGCCGCCCGACAGCAACGCCGGCGCCGGCCGCACTCGCGCTGCGCCGCGCACGAGCGCGCTGCCAGCGGCGCATGCTTCGGTGCGATCCATCGGCGGCATCAGGACATGGGAGAGCGTGCTTTGCGCGATTCTATGAGGGGTGACGCGAAGCCTCGACTCCAATCCCGCCGGCCACGGCGGATTCCGCCGCATTTGCACCCTCTTGCTCGACACCAGATTGCCAGCCGGCGGCGGCACCTGACAGCAATGACCAACCGCGAGCGAATCGTGCGATGCTTGCCTTATGCTCGACATGGCACGGTTCGCTGGCAGCATCTCGAGATCTACCGCCGCCCGAGCGGCGATGCCGCCCGATGCCGCGCTTCCGTCTGGGGTCGCGTCGTTCGACGCTGCATCGCACTGTGCGGCGCGCGTCATTTGCATACCGAGGTCTCGCCGGCCATGTCGATTCCGATGCTCGTAGATTGCCTGGCACAGTCGGCGAACGCCGCGCGCGACGGCTGGACCGCTCGGTGGATCTGCATCGCCGACCGCGCGGTGCGGTGCAAGGACGCAAGATGACCGCGATCGATGCTGCGGTGCGGCTGCTGCCGCTTGGCGACGGTGCCGTCACGCTGCAGTTCGGCACCGAGATCAGCGCGGCGGTCCATGCTCGGGTGCTCGGTTTCTGCCGTGTGCTGGGCGACGCGGTGCAACGTGGCGAACTGCCAGGCGTGGTCGAATGGGTGCCGGCGTTCGCATCGGTGACGGTGCATGCCGACGATTCCGACGAGGCAGCAGCGGCGGCGCGCGATGCACACCTGCTCGCACTGGCCGCGCAGGCCAAGCCGCTGCACGCGGCAGGCCGCCGCTGGCGACTGCCGGCATGCTTCGACGAGCGCCACGCCCCTGATCTTGGCGTGCTGGCCGATGCGCGCGGCATGAGCGTGTCCGAGGCGATCGAGTCGATCGTCGGCACGACCTTTCGCGTCTACATGCTCGGCTTCCTGCCCGGTTTCGCCTATCTGGGCGATCTGCCCGAGGCGCTCGAGATGCCAAGGCTGGCGACGCCGCGACGCGAAGTACCCGAGCGTTCGATCGCCGTTGCGGGTCGCATGTGTGCGGTGTATCCGTGGCCGAGCCCCGGCGGCTGGCGTCTGATCGGGCGCACGCCGGTGCGGCTGTTCGACGCTGCGGCAGACGAACCGGCGCTGCTCGCTTCGGGCGACGAGGTGATCTGGCAGCCGGTCGACTGCGCGACATACGACGCGCTCGAGCGCCGTGCTGCGGCTTCCAAGCTGGCGCGCGCCGAACTGCTGCTGGAAAACGCATGAAGCATGTGATCGAGATCGTCGAGCCGGGTGTCGCCAACACCGTGCAGGATGGCGGTCGCCGCGGGTTTCGCCAATACGGTGTTCCGCTGTCCGGCGCCGCCGATGCGGTGCTGCTTGCGTGTGCGAACCGGCTGCTCGGCAATGCACCGGATGCGGCAGCGATCGAGATTGCGCTCACCGGCCCGAGTCTGCGCGCGACCGACGACCCTGTGCGCATCGCGCTGGCCGGTTCGGTCACCGCGAAGCTGCAGCGTGCCGACGGCACCCGCATCGACATCGCCAGCGAACAAACGGTGACCTTGCGCCGCGGCGATTCGCTCGCGGTCGGCGCAGCGCGTAACGGCATCGCGTATCTCGCGCTTGCCGGCGGCTGCCGCGTGCCGCTGCAACTGCACAGCCGTTCGACCTATGTGCGCGCGCGGCTGGGCGGCGTCGCCGGACGAGCGATCGCGGCTGGTGACCGCATCGAGTGTGGCGCGCCGGCGGGCGACGCCACGATCGAGTGGCGCTCCACGGCGCCGTTCACGCATGAGACCGGACCGATCCGTGTCATCTTCGGTCCGCAGGACGACGCCTTCGAGACCGAAGCGCTGGCGGCGCTGGTGGGCGGGCCGTACCGCGTGAGCCGAGATAGCGATCGGATGGGGATGCGTCTCGAAGGCGCGGCGCTGAAGCATCGCGGCAGCGCTGACATCGTCTCCGACGGTGTCGTTCCCGGCGCGATCCAGGTGCCGGGCAACGGCCAGCCTATCGTGCTGCTGGCCGACTCGCAGACCGTCGGCGGCTACGCCAAGATCGCGACCGTGATTCGCGCCGACCTGCACCGTCTGGCACACGCGCGACCGGGTGCCGAACTGCGCTTCGCGGCGGTGATGCGTGCTCAGGCCTTCGACGCGCTGCACGAACAGGAGCGCTCGATCGAGCACTGGCTGAGGTCGATCGTGCCTTACCGCCCGCCGGGCAGCATCGATCTCGATGCCTTGCTCGAGTACAACTTGGTCAGCGGCGCCATCGACGCCGCATCCGGCTGCCTGCCCTGGGAGGATGCGCGATGAGCAAGACGCTCAACCTGAACGCCGATCTGGGTGAAAGCTTCGGTGCGTGGCAAATGGGCCGCGACAGCAGGATGCTCGCGCTCGTGAATTCGGCCAACGTCGCCTGTGGATTTCACGCCGGTGATCCCGCCGTGATGCGGCAGACGGCCGCACTTGCCGCGAGGCACGGCGTCAGCGTCGGCGCGCATCCGTCGTTTCCCGATCTGCAGGGCTTCGGCAGACGCCGAATGGATATCGCAGAACCCGAACTGGAGGCGATGCTGATCTACCAGATCGGCGCGCTGGCGGCGCTTGCGCGGGTCGAAGGTACGCGGGTCACGCATGTCAAGCCGCACGGCGCGCTCAACAACATGGCGTGCGTCGATGCCGGTCTGGCCCGCTGCGT
>JBDHSE010000233.1:0-4763 GCA_039807955.1 Ideonella sp.
TGTCGAGGTCGTTGGTCGGCTCGTCGAGCACGAGGACGTTGGCCGGCAGCGCGAACAGGCGCGCGAGCAGCAGCCGGTTGCGTTCGCCGCCGCTCAGGCTGCGGACCGGCGAATTCGCGCGCTCGGGCGCGAACAGGAAGTCGTTCAGATAGCTCATCACGTGCTTGCCGCCCTTGCCGGCGCTGGCGCCGCCGATCGCGACCCATTCGCTGCCCGGGCTGATCGTGTCGGCAAGCGTCGCGTCGAGGTCGAGCGCGCTGCGCATCTGGTCGAAGTACGCCACTTCGAGCCGCGTTCCCAGGCGCACGCTGCCGCTCGCAGGCTGCAGTTCGCCGAGGATGAGCTGGAGCAGCGTCGTCTTGCCGCAGCCGTTGGGTCCGATCAGGCCGACCTTGTCGCCGCGCAGCAGCGTCGCGCTGAATCGACTCACGATCGGCACCTCGCCGTAGGCGAACGAGACGTCGCGCAGTTCGGCGACGACCTTGCCGCTCGGCAGCCCGGCATCGACCTCGAGCCGCACCTGGCCGAGCGATTCGCGCCGCTTCGCGCGCTGCGCGCGCAGCGCCTGCAGGCGCCGGACGCGGCCGACCGCGCGCGTGCGCCGCGCCTCGACGCCCTTGCGGATCCAGACCTCCTCCTGCGCGAGCAGCTTGTCGGCGCGCGCGTTCGCAAGCGCCTCGGCGGCAAGCTGCTCGTCCTTGATGCGCTCGTAGGCGGCGAAGTTGCCGGGGTAGCTGCGCAGCACGCCGCGGTCGAGCTCGACGATGCGCGTCGCCACCGCATCGAGAAACGCGCGGTCGTGCGTGACGACGATCAGCGCGCCGTCGAACCCGACGAGCAGTTCCTCGAGCCAGGCGATCGCGTCGAGGTCGAGGTGGTTCGTCGGCTCGTCGAGCAAGAGCACGTCGGGCACGGCGACGAGCGCCTGCGCGAGGGCGACGCGCTTCTTGGTCCCGCCCGAGAGTTCGGCTATGCGGCGCGCGCCGTCGAGCCGCAGCAGGTGCAGCGTCGTCTCGACGCGCTGCTCCCAGTTCCACGCACCCTGCGCCTCGATGCGCGTCTGCAGTGCGTCGAGATCGACCCCCGGTGCATGCGCCTCGTACTGCGCGCGCAGCGCGCGCGCCTCGCTGACCCCCTCGCCGACGACGTCGAACACCGTCGCGGCGGCGTCGAAGTCGGGCTCCTGCGCGACGTAGCGGATGCGCAGTCCCTGCGTCAGTTGCAGCAGCCCGTCGTCGGGCTTGTCGAGACCGGCGACGATGCGCAGCAGCGACGACTTGCCGCTGCCGTTGCGGCCGATCAGGCCGAGGCGCTCGCCGGCTTCGAGCGAGAACGCCGCGCCGTCGAGCAGCGCGACGTGGCCGAACGCAAGATGGGCGTTGGAAAGCGAGAGGACGGCCAAGGCAATCTCAGGCAGCGAGCTCTGCCTCGAGTGCATCGACGAAGACCTTCGCGACGTCGAAGCCGGTCTGCTGCGTGATCTCCTGGAAGCCGGTCGGGCTCGTGACGTTGATCTCGGTGAGGCAGTCGCCGATCACATCGAGCCCGACGAAGAGCAGCCCGCGCGCGGCGAGCACCGGGCCGACTGTCTCGGCGATCTCGCGGTCGCGCGCCGAAAGCGCCAGCGCGACGCCCTTGCCGCCGACCGCCAGGTTGCCGCGGATCTCGCTGCCCTGCGGGATGCGCGCCAGGCTGTGCGGCACCGGCTTGCCGGCGATCGAGATGATGCGCTTGTCGCCGCGGGCGATCTCGTGCAGGTAGCGCTGCACCATCACCGTCTGCGCGCCGCCGCGGTTGAGCGTCTCGGTGATGGCGCCGAGGTTCAGGCCGTCGGGGCCGACGCGAAAGATGCCCATCCCGCCCATGCCGTCGAGCGGTTTGAGGATGATGTCGCGGTGCTCGGCGTGGAAGTGCTTGACGTCGGCCTCGTGGCGGGTGACGAGCGTCGGCGGGATGAACTGCGCGAACTCGAGGATCGCGAGCTTCTCCGGATGGTCGCGCAGCGCCCGCGGCCGGTTGACGACGCGCGCGCCTTCGCGCTCGGCCTGCTCGAGCAGGTGCGTCGCGTAGAAGTACTCGCTGTCGAACGGCGGGTCCTTGCGCATCAGCACGGCGCCGAAGTCGGCGAGCGCGGTCGGCACCGGATCGCTCGCGCGGTACCAGTCGCGCGCGTCGCCGGTGAGCGCGATCTCGCGCGTGTGGGCGCTAACGCGCGCGCCGCTGTGCCAGGTGACGTCCTGCGGCAGACACACGTGCAGCGTGTGGCCGCGCGCGGCGGCCTCGCGCATCATCGCGAAGGTCGTGTCCTTGTAGATCTTGAAGTGATCGAGCGGGTCGCAGACGAACAGCAGCTTCATCGGGGGTGGTCCTCGCGGGCGAGGCCGTCACTGTTGCACAAAACCGGCGCGATCGAACGGCGCGGCTAGATCTCCACCTTCGAGCCGAGTTCGACGACGCGGTTGGTCGGCAGGTTGAGGAAGTCGGCCGCCGCCGTCGCGTTGCGGTACATGCTCGCGAAGAGCTTCTCGCGCCACATCGGCATGCCCTTGCCGAGCGTCGGCATCACGATGTCGCGCGACAGGAAGTAGCTCGTGTCCATCTCGTCGAGCTGCACGCCGTGGCCGCGCAGCAGGGCGAGCGCCTCGGGCACGTCGGGGTCGTTCTTGAAGCCGAAGTGCAGCACGACCTGCCAGCAGTCATGGCCCAGCGGCTCGATCTCGGCGCGCTTGTCGAAGCCGATCCACGGCACCTCGTGGTGCTGGACGTGGACGAACAGGTTGGTCTCGTGCAGCACCTTGTTGTGCTTCAGGTTGTGCAGCATCGCATTGGGCGTGAGGCCCTTCTCGCTGACGAGGAAGACGGCGGTGCCGGCGACGCGCGTCGGCGGGCTGAGGAAGACCGAATCGAGGAAGCCGCGCAGCTCGATCGCGTCGTCGCGCAGGCTGTTGGCCATCAGTATCCGGCCCTGCTTCCACGTCATCATCATCGTGAACATCACGCCGCCGAGCAGCAGCGGAAACCAGCCGCCGTCGAAGATCTTCAGCACATTGCCGGCGAAGAACGTGAAGTCGACGATGAAGAAGAAGCCGGTCGCCGCGAGCGCGAGCGGCCAGCGGTACTGCCAGCCGTAGCGGATGACGAAGAACGCCATCGTCGTCGTGATCAGCATGTCGATCGTGACGGTGATGCCGTACGCCGCGGCCAGATTGCTGCTCGAGCCGAACAGCACGACGGCGATGAAGATGCAGGTGTAGAGCGACCAGTTGACGAGCGGCAGATAGATCTGCCCCGTCTCGCGCACCGAGGTGTGCACGATGCGCATCCGCGGCAGGTAGCCGAGCTGGATCACCTGCTTGGTGACCGAGTACGCCGCCGTGATCAGCGCCTGCGACGCGATCACCGTCGCACACGTCGCGACGCCGATCAGCGGGTACAGCCCCCAGGTCGGCGCCAGTTCGTAGAACGGGTTGCTGACCTTGGCCGGTTCGTCGAGCAGCATCGCGCCCTGGCCGAAGTAGTTGATGACGAGCGCCGGCATCGCGAGGCCGAACCAGGCGAAGCGGATCGGCCGCTTGCCGAAGTGGCCCATGTCGGCATAAAGCGCCTCGGCGCCGGTCACGCACAGCACGACCGACGCCAGCGCGATGAACGCGATGTGGATGTGGTTGGAGACGAACAGCAGCGCGTGGTGCGGCGACAGCGCCCACAGCACGCCCGGGTTGCGAACGATGTGGATCGCGCCCAGCACCGCGAGGATGACGAACCACAGCGTCATGACCGGCCCGAAGTAGCGCCCGATGCCGCCGGTGCCGTGGCGCTGGACGACGAAGAGCGCCGTCAGCACGACGAGCGTGATCGGGACGACGAAGCTGTCGAGCCCGGGCGCCGCGACTTCAAGGCCCTCGACCGCCGACAGCACCGAGATCGCCGGCGTGATGACGCCGTCGCCGAAGAAGATCGCGGTGCCGAAGATGCCGAGGAACAGCAACCTGCGGCGCAGCGCCGGGCGGTGCGCGACAGCCGTCGATGCGAGCGCGAGCATCGCGATCAGGCCGCCCTCGCCGTTGTTGTCGGCGCGCAGGATGAGGGTGACGTACTTGACGGTGACGACGATCGTCAGCGTCCAGAAGATGACCGACAGCACGCCGTAGATGTTGTCCGGCGTGAGCGGCACGTGGCCGCTGGCGAACACCTCGCGCAGCGCGTACAGCGGGCTCGTGCCGATGTCGCCGTAGACGACGCCGAGCGCGCCGAGCGTGAGCACGGGCAGGCTGGACTTGCTGGCGGACGACGGCGAACTCACAAGGCGCAGGATGCGGCGAACGGAGGCAGGATTGTGCCCTCGCCGGCAGCGTCGAGCCGCCGCCGCCTCGCCTCGCGAATTACGCGCCGCGCATCGTTCCGGCGACGAGGTCGAAGCGAAACAGCCGGCACTCGATCGGCCCGTTCCACAGCGGGACGCGGCGCGACGCCGCAAGCCGCATCGCGCCCGCAAGCTTCATGTCGGGCGACAGCACCCACGCCGTCCAGCCCGGCGTGGACCCGGTGTAGGCGCGCTTCCAGTGCGCGGCCAGCCGCGCGAAGAAGTCCGGCGGCGTGCTGCGGTCCTGCGCCGATGGCCGCGGCGTGCGGCGGGTGGCAGCCTTGCCGAGCGCCTCGATGCGCTCGCCGTACGGCGGGTTGAGCATCAGCGTGCCGCCAACGCCGGGCGGAAGGCGCGGCGCCGGGCGTTCGAGCGCGTCGCCGCCGTGGAACTCGATCGC
>JBDHSE010000234.1:0-4720 GCA_039807955.1 Ideonella sp.
CGAAGGCTGCGTCGCGAAGATCACCGGCCTGAAGAACCCGGCGATCACCGGCCCGGCGCGCGTCTTCGACGACGAGCAGTCGGCGATGGCCGCGATCATGGCGAAGAGAATCGTCGCCGGCGACGTCATGGTGCTGCGCTACCTCGGCCCGAAGGGCGCACCGGGCATGCCCGAGATGCTCGCGCCGACGAGCGCGCTCGTCGGCCAGGGCCTCGGCGAATCGGTCGGGCTGATCACCGACGGCCGCTTCTCCGGCGGCACCTGGGGCATGGTCGTCGGCCACGTCGCGCCGGAGGCGTTCGCCGGCGGCACGATCGCGCTGATCGAGGAAGGCGACTCGGTGACGATCGACGCCCACGAGCGCCTGCTACAGCTCAACGTCCCGGAGGACGTGATCGCGAAGCGGCGCGCGGCGTGGAAGCCGCCGACACCGCGCTACAAGCGCGGCGTGCTCGCGAAGTTCGCGTTCAATGCGTCGAGTGCATCGCAGGGCGCCGTGCTCGATCGATTCGAGTGACGCCGTCGGCCGCGCCAGCGGGCTACTTGCGCTTCGGTCCGGTGCCGATCGCGTCCATGTTGCGCTGGCGGCGCGCCGCCTTGCGCGCTTCCATGCCTTCCATCGCGCGCCGCTTGTTGTAGCCCGATGCGTCGGCCCACGCCCACCACAGCGCCGCGCCGGCAAACGGCGCGAGGACGGCGAACCACGACCAGCCGCCGACCGGCCCGAACTCGAGCAGCTTGAGTGCAAGCAGGATGACGCCGAGGATGACGAGATACATGGCTGGGTTCTCCTCTCGGTTCGCGGGGCGCGAACGGCGTCAGCCGATCGCGCTGGAATGCGTTGAGACAATGTAGCCGATCGTGGGTTATCGACCGAGGAACGAAGTCATGAAGCCGAATCTGCTGCTCGCCGCGCTGCTCGTCGCCGCTGCCCCGGCCTGGGCGCAATCCGGCGCCGACCTCGCGGCGAAGAAGAACTGCCTCGCCTGTCACCAGACCGACAAGAAGCTCGTCGGGCCGTCGTACAAGGCCATCGCTGCGAAGTACGCCGGCGACAAGGGCGCCGCCGAGATGCTCGCGACGAAGATCGTCAAGGGCGGATCGGGCGTCTGGGGCCCGGTGCCGATGCCCGCGAACCCGCAGGTGAGCGACGCCGAAGCGAGGCAACTCGCCGCCTGGGTGCTGTCGCTGAAATAGGCGCCTTCACGGCGCATGGCGCGCGATGCAGTCGCGCACCTTCGCATCGAGCGCGAAGCGCTCGCCGTGCGTTGCGGCAAGCGCCTGGGCGTTCGCGACGAACCGATCGACGCCTTCCGAATAGATGAACTGCATCGCCCCGCCGGTCCAGGCCGGAAAGCCGATGCCGAAGATCGATCCGATGTTGGCGTCGTGCGTGCTCGTCAGCACACCCTCGGCGAGGCAGCGCGCGGTCTCGATCGCCTGACGATAGAGCAGGCGTTGCACGAGGTCGGCGATTTCGGCGTGGGCGCCGGCCTTCTCGAAATGCGTCTTCAGCCCCAGCCACAGATGCTTCGGCTGCCCTGGCGGGTAGTCGTAGAAGCCGCCGCCGCCCGCGCGGCCGGTACGCTTGAACTCGCCCACCATGCGCTCGATGAGCCGCTCGGCGGCGCTCGGTTCGCGGACGATGCCTTCGGCGGCGAGGTCCTTGCGCGTTTGCGCCATCACGTGCATCGAGAGCGCAAGCGAGGTCTCGTCGTGCACCGCGAGCGGCCCGACCGGCATGCCGGCGGCGAGCCCGGCGTGCTCGATCAGCGGCGCCGGCAGCCCCTCGGCGAGCATTTCGGCACCCTCCATGACGTAGGTCGCGAACACGCGGCTCGTGAAGAAGCCGCGCGCGTCGTTGACGACGATCGGCGTCTTGCCGATCGCGAGCACGTAGTCGTACGCGCGGGCGATCGTCTCGTCGTTCGTCTGTGCGCCGCGGATGATCTCGACGAGCTTCATCTTGTCGACCGGCGAGAAGAAGTGCAGCCCGACGAAGCGCTCGGGCGCGGCGCTCGCCACAGCCAGCGACGTGATCGGCAGCGTCGACGTGTTCGACGCGAAGACGCCGCCGGCAGCGAGCATGGGTTCCGCCTCGCGCGTGACCTTCGCCTTGAGTTCGCGATCCTCGAAGACGGCCTCGATGATCAACTCGCAGCCTTCGAGGCCGGCAACATCGGCGGTCGGCGTGATCAACGCGAGCAGCGCGGCCTGCTTCATCGGATCGGACTTGCCGCGCGCGATCGCCTGGCCGGTCAGCTTCTCGCTGTGCGCCCTGCCGGCCTCGGCCTTGGCCAGACTCACGTCCTTCAGCACCGTCGCGATGCCGCGCGCCGCGTTCGCGTACGCGATGCCGGCGCCCATCATGCCGGCGCCGAGCACGCCGACCTTCGCCGGCTTCCACTTCGCAACACCCTCCGGACGCGAATTGCCTGAGCGGATCGCGTTCAAGTCGAAGAAGAACGCGGTGATCATGTTCTTCGCGTTCTGGCCGACCATGATCCGCGCCAGCTTGCGGCTTTCGATGCGCGTCGCCGTGTCGTAGTCGACGAGCGCGCCTTCGACCATCGTCTCGAGCACCGCCTGCGGCGCCGGGTACAGCCCGCGCGTCTTCGCGGCGAGCATCGCCGGCGCGATCGCCAGGCCCATCGCGATCTTCGGGCTGGCGGGCGTGCCGCCCGGCATCTTGTAGTCCTTGCGGTCCCACGGCTGGCAGGCGTCCGGATGGGCGGCGATCCAGGCTATCGCCATCGCGCGCAGCGCATCCCTGCTCTCGGCGAGGCCTTCGACGAGGCCCAGTTCGAGCGCCTCGCGCGGGCCGAACAACCGCCCTTCGACGAGGTAGGGCTGGGCCGCGACGAGGCCGAGCCGGCGCACCGTCTTCGTGATGCCGGTCGCGCCGGGGATGAGGCCGAGCGTCACCTCGGGCGTGCCGAACCTGAGCTTCGGGTCGTCGAGCGCGAAGCGCGCATGGCCGATCAGCGCGATCTCCCAGCCGCCGCCGAGCGCGCTGCCCGCGAGCAGCGTCGCGACCGGGCGGCCCATCGTCTCGATGCGGCGAAAGTCGCGTTTCATCGCCTCGAGTTCGGCGAAGCCGCGGCGCGCGTCGTCGGCCGTCAGCTCGAGCACGCTTCGCAGATCGACGCCGGCGAAGAAGGTCGTCTTCGCCGAGGCGAGCAGCACGCCCTTGATGCGATCCTTGTCGGCCACGAGCCGCTCGACGGCGGCGCCGAGGTCGTCGCACCACTGGCGCGTGATCGTGTTGACCGGCGAGTCGGGCTGGTCGAAGGTCAGCGTAGCGATGCCGGCGGCGTCGAGTTCGTAGCGGATGGTCTTCATCGGATCAGACCCGCTCGATGATCGTCGCGATGCCCATGCCGCCGCCGACGCACAGCGTGACGAGGCCGCGCCTGAGCTTGCGGCGTTCCAGCTCGTCGAGCAAGGTGCCGACGAGAATCGCGCCCGTCGCGCCCAGCGGGTGGCCCATCGCGATCGCCCCGCCGTTGACATTCACCTTCTCGTGCGGCACGCCCATCTCGCGCATGAAGCGCAGCGGCACGGCGGCGAAGGCCTCGTTGACTTCGAAGAGGTCGATGTCGTCGACCGTGAGACCCGCCTTGGAAAGCGCCTTGCGCGTCGCCGGCATCGGGCCGGTGAGCATGATCGTCGGGTCGGCGCCGGAGAGCGCCGTCGCGACGATGCGCGCGCGCGGCGCGAGGCCGAGCGCCTTGCCCATCGATTCACTGCCGACGAGGACGGCCGCCGCGCC
Source organism: Ideonella sp. (assembly GCA_039807955.1). Classification (GTDB taxonomy): domain Bacteria; phylum Pseudomonadota; class Gammaproteobacteria; order Burkholderiales; family Burkholderiaceae_C; genus CAIKUF01. Next base: position 3,773 of record JBDHSE010000234.1, read on the forward strand.
GTCGACGATGCCCGACGAGTTGCCGGCGGTGTGCACATGCTCGATGCGCTCGACCTCGGGGTAGCGTTGCAGCGCGACGGCGTCGAACCCCATCGCGCCGAGTTCGGCGAACGCGAGCTTGAGCGACGCCAGGCCTTCGAGCGTCGTGCGCGGCTTGATGGTCTCGTCGCGTTCGAGGACGGTCAAGCCGATCGCGTCGTCCACCGCAAGCACCGAGCGATCGAACCAGCCGGCGGCCTGCGCCGCGGCGGCGCGCTGCTGCGACGCGAGTGCGTAGGCGTCGACGTCGCCGCGCCCGAGGCCGTCGAGCGTCGCGATCAGGTCGGCGCCGATGCCCTGCGGCACGAAACCGGTGCGGGCGTTCGTCTCCGGGTCCTGCGCCCAGGCGCCACCGTCGGAGCCGAGCGGAACGCGCGACATGCTCTCGACGCCGCCCGCGATGACGAGGTCTTCCCAGCCGCTCGCGACCTTCTGCGCCGCGAGGTTCACCGCCTCGAGCCCCGACGCGCAAAAGCGGTTGACCTGCACGCCGCTGACGGTGCGCGGCCAGCCGGCCTTCAGCACGGCCGTCTTCGCGATCACCGAACCCTGCTCGCCAACCGGCGAGACGACGCCCATCACGACGTCGTCGAGCGCGGCGGGATCGAAGCCGTGGCGGCGCTGCAGCTTGACGAGCAGCCCGGCGAGCAGGTCGATCGGCTTGACCTCGTGCAGGCTGCCGTCCTTCTTGCCCTTGCCGCGCGGCGTGCGAACGGCGTCGAAGATGAATGCGTCTGGCATGCCGATGCTCCAGGGGGACGGATGAAGCGGAGTTTACGCAGCGCGGTCGCGTCGGGAGAGGACGCTGCGTCGCGCCCGCGACGCGGGCGCATGTTCGCCTCGCCGACAATGTCGGATCTGCAGATCTCTCGCGCTCCGTCCGCCAGCCAAGATGAACCGAACGATTGC
>JBDHSE010000235.1:0-4690 GCA_039807955.1 Ideonella sp.
CAGATCCTGAAGGACATCGCGATGACCAAGCGCGGCCTCGTGATCTTCGTCGGCGCGACCGGCTCGGGCAAGAGCACATCGCTCGCGGCGATGGTCGACTGGCGCAACGAAAACTCGTTCGGCCACATCATCACGATCGAGGACCCGGTCGAGTTCGTCCATCCGCACAAGAACTGCATCGTCACCCAGCGCGAGGTCGGCATCGATACCGACGGCTGGGCGGCGGCGCTGAAGAATACGCTGCGCCAGGCGCCGGACGTGATCCTGATGGGCGAGATCCGCGACCGCGAGACGATGGAGCACGCCGTCGCCTTCGCCGAGACCGGCCACCTGTGCATGGCGACGCTGCACGCCAACAGCACGAATCAGGCGCTCGATCGCATCATCAACTTCTTTCCCGAGGAGCGGCGCGCGCAGCTGCTGATGGACCTGTCGCTCAACCTGAAGGGCCTCGTCTCGCAGCGCCTGCTGCCGCGCCAGGAGGGCGCGGGGCGGATCGCGGCGGTCGAGATCATGATCAACTCGCCGCTCATCTCGGACCTGATCTTCAAGGGCGACGTGCCCGAGATCAAGGAGATCATGAAGCGCTCGCGCGAGCTCGGCATGCAGACCTTCGACCAGAGCCTCTTCGATCTCTACGAGAGCCACGCGGTGACGTTCGAGGACGCGCTGCGCAACGCCGACTCGCTCAACGACCTGCGGCTGCAGATCAAGCTCAACAGCAACCGCGCCCGCAACACCGACCTTGCGGCCGGCACCGAGCACATGTCGCTCGTATAGTCGGGCGCGTCGCCCGCATTTCGCGCCACGCACCGGGCGGCCTCTCGCGGGGCCGCCTTTTTCGTTTTTCGAATCATCGCCGAGCCTGCCGCCATGAACGCCAAGACCTACGAACCGACTCCGGCGCGCAACGTCGCCTTCCTCGGCCTCGGTGTCATGGGCGGCCCGATGGCGGGCCACTTGGCGCGCGCCGGGCATCGCGTGACGGTCTACAACCGCACGCCGGCCAAGGCGCAGGCCTGGGTCGCCGCGTACGGCGGCAAGAGCGAAGCAACGCCCGAGGCGGCCGCCGCGCAGGCCGACCTCGTCTTTGCCTGCGTCGGCAACGATGACGACCTGCGCGCCGTGACGACCGGCTCGCAGGGCGCGTTTCACACGATGCGCCCGGGCAGCGTGTTCGTCGATCACACGACGGCGTCGGCGCAGGTCGCGCGTGAGCTCGGCGCGGCAGCGCGCGAGCGCGGCTTCGAGTTCATCGACGCGCCGGTCTCGGGCGGCGAGGCGGGCGCCGTCAACGGCGTGTTGACAGTGATGTGCGGCGGAAGCGCCGCGGCGTTCGAGCCCGCGCGCGCCGTCGCAATGGCCTATGCGCGGGCGATGACGCTGCTCGGCGGCAACGGCGCCGGGCAGCTCGCGAAGATGGTCAACCAGACGGCGATCGCCGGCCTCGTGCAGGGCTTGGCCGAGGCGATCGCGTTCGGCGAACGCGCCGGGCTCGACATGAAGGCGGTGCTCGACGTCATCGGCAAGGGCGCGGCGCAGAGCTGGCAGATGGACAACCGCGGCACGACGATGATCGACGGCAAGTTCGACTTCGGCTTCGCCGTCGACTGGATGCGCAAGGACCTCTCGCTCGTCCTCGACGAGGCGCGGCGCAACGGCGCGCGGGTGCCGGTCGCGGCGCTCGTCGACCAGTTCTACGCCGACGTCCAGGCCGCGGGCGGCCGACGCTGGGATACGTCGAGCCTGATCACGCGCCTGCGCTGAGCCGGCGCGAATCTGCCGTCACCCTGGAAACGGCAGTTGAACGCGCTCGCCGGTGCCGTGATCGGCGTGTCAGGCAAGGCGCGACGACGCTGCGGGCTCGTGCCCGCGAGAAGGAGCAACGCCGCCTGGCGCGTCGAGCGCGGCGCCGGCGAGTGCGTAGCGCGCTCACCTGAAAGGTGAAAGCGGCCGGAGCCTGCAACGTCTGTGTTCACGCGGCGATCGTGAGAATCCGCAGCGGTCAACTGGCGTTTCCAGGGTCACTTGACCGGCGTCGTCGTCGCGCCGGACGGCTGCGCCGCGGGCGGCGCGGCGCTCGGCGCGCTCGCAGCAGGCGCCGTTGCGGCCGGCCCGCTCGCCGCCGTGCCCGGCGTGCTGGCCTTGAACTCGATCGCGTCGAGTTCGGCCTGGGTGATGATCTGGAACACCCGCACGACCTTGACGACGCCGCCCGTCGTGCGCGCGATCTCGACCGCGCGCGCCGCCTCGGGCTCGGTCACGAGCCCCATCAGGTAGACGACGCCGCGTTCGGTCACGACCTTGATGCTGTTGAACGCCGTCTTGCCGTCGATGAACGCCGCCTTCACCTTGCCGGTGATGACGGTGTCGTTGGTGCGGGCGTTGATCGAACTGTTGGGCATCACCGCCAGTTCGTTGACGAGGTAGCGCACCGTGTCGATCTTCGACACCGCACCCGCCACCGCCTGCTTGTCGGCCTCGGTCGGCACTTCGCCGGTGAGCAGCACGACGCGGTTGAAGCTCGTCGCGTTCACATGGCCACGATCGCCGATCGCGCCCTGGATCGCGCTCGCCGCCTTCAGCTCGTTGCTCTGGTCGTCGAGCTGCGTTCCGGCGCTGCGGCGATCGGTCGCCATCAGCGTCGTCGCCGCCATCGCGCCGCCGACGACAAGCGGCGCGCAGCCGGAAAGGCCCTGCGTCAGCGCGAGTGCCGCGCACAGCGCGGCGAGTCGAAGCGAAGAAGTCTTTCCTGTCATGCGTTGTCCTGTTCGCCCAGCAACTGCAGATCGACCGCGTCGCACAGGCAGTGAATGACGAGCAGGTGCACCTCCTGGATGCGCGCGGTGCGTTCGTGCGGCACGCAGACGTGGACGTCGGTCTCGCCGAGCGCGTCGCGCATCCGGCCGCCGTCGCGCCCCGTGAGCGCGACGACCGTCATGTCCTTGGCATGCGCCGCGTCGACCGCGGCGAGCACGTTGCCCGAGTTGCCGCTCGTCGAGATCGCGAGCAGGATGTCGCCCGGCGCACCGAGCGCCTGCACCTGCTTGGCGAAGATCGAGTTGAAATCGTAGTCGTTGCCGACCGCCGTCAGGATCGACGTGTCGGTCGTCAGCGCGACCGCCGCGAGGCCCGGGCGCTCGCGCTCGAAGCGGCCGACGAACTCGGCCGCGAAGTGCTGCGCGTCGGCCGCCGAACCGCCGTTGCCGCAGGTGAGCACCTTGCCGCCGGCCGTGATGCAGTTGACGAGCGCCTGCACCGCGTCGGCGATCGGCCGCGACAGGATCGCAGCGGCGGCGTACTTGAGGTCTGCGCTGTCGAAGAACTGCTGCTGGATACGTTGCTCGAGCATGGGCCCGCATGATAAGACACGGCCCTCGCGAGCCGGATTCCATGCAGGTGCGAGCGCGCCGCCGGCGCGATCAGGATTTGCCGGGCACGCTGACCCGCGCGCCGAGGTGGACGCCGGAGTCGAGCTGGACGATCTCGCCCGTCACGCTGCGCGCGCCATCGACGAGCCAGACGACCGCCTCGGCGACGTCCTCGGGCGTGCTGACGCGACCGAGCGGCGCGGTCTGCTCGTAGCCGGCCTCGAGCTTCGCGTAGCCCTCGTCGCCGATGCCGTCGCGAAACCAGCGCGAGCTGATCAGCCCCGGGCAGACCGCGTTGACGCGGATCTCGGGCGCGAGGGCGCGCGCGAGGTAGAGCGTCAGCGCGTTGAGCCCGCCCTTGGATACGATGTACGGCACCGACGAGCCGATCCCGAGCGAGCCGGCGATCGACGACACGTTGACGATCGCGCCATTGCCCGACGCCTTCAGCTGCGGCGCGCAGGCGCGAACCATCTGGAAGCTGCCGAGCGTGTTGACGCCGACGATGCGCTGGAAGGTTTCGGCGTCCACCGCGTCCCAGTTCGCGGCGCCGGCAAACGAGGTGACGCCCGCGTTGTTGACGAGCGCATCGATGCGCCCCCAGCGCGCGGCGGCCGCCTGCGCCAGCGCCCGGCATTCGGCGTCGACGCTCACGTCGGCGCGCACGAGCAGGGTGTCGGCACCGGCGTCGCGGCAGGCGCGTTCGCTGTCGCGCGCCTCGGCCTCGCTGCGCGAATAGTTGATCGCGACGTCGTAGCCGCGGCGTGCCAGCAGCAATGCGCTGGCGGCGCCGACGCCGGTCGCCGAACCTGTCACAATCGCGGCCCTGCGTTGACTCATGGTGCCTCCCGGGTTCGAGTGCGTTTCGGTCCCTAACGCTGCGCTAACGTCCTGCCGGCAGTATCGGCGTTGCAGATCGTTGCACGAAGCACGCCCGGCAATCATCCCCCTTGTCGTGTTCGCCATCGCCCATCGGCAGGGCCGATTCCGAACCCGCCCGTCGCCACGAGTCAACTGCCAGGACCCTCAACCAGTGCATGAAAGCACGACACAAGGAGTGATGCAATGAAGTTTCTGAAGACATTGGGCATCGGCGCGCTGATGCTGTCGTTCGCCGTCGGTGGCGCGTTCGCCGCCGACAAGGCCGCCAAGCAGGCCGAGATCATGAAGAACACGAACGCGGCGCTGGAGAAGTTCTACGCCGCCAAGCCAGAGCTGAAGGCGGCCGTCGCGAAGGCGCCGGGCTACGCGGTGTTCACGACCTACGGGCTGAGCTTCATCGTCGGCGGCTCGGGCGGCGCCGGCGTCGTGCACGACAA
>JBDHSE010000236.1:0-4678 GCA_039807955.1 Ideonella sp.
GAAGTCGTAGGCGCCGAAGCTGTTGTACGGAACGAACATCTCCTTCTTGCCGACGAGCTTCCAGTCGAAGCGGTCGAGCGTGCCGTTGAAGACGAACGGTTCGTCGAGCGTGTACTGGTTCTCCATGCCGATCTGCGGCGAGTCGTACGAATAGCTCGGCATGCGCCGCACGCGGCGCTGGCCGGGGAAGTAGTAGAAGGTCTCGCTGCCGGGCTGGTCGAGGAAGTAGGTGATCGCCAGCGCCTGGCCGGCCAGCGCGGTCGGCGAGTTGTAGGCGAAGTAGGCGTAGTACTCGACCGGCGGCAGCTTGGACAGCAGGTTCGAGCCCTTCGCGCCCCACGGCGTGTATTCGGTGAACTCCTGGCCGGCGCGGATCCATTCGGTGCCGCCCTTGCGCGGCGAGACCGAGGTGACGGTGTTCTTGTAGTCGATGCCCAGGCCGCGGTAGCGCATCTTCTGGTTCCACATCGCCTCGATGCCGTTGGCCGGAATCGGGAACGGAACCCCCGGCACGACGGCTTCCTGCAGGCCCCAGCCGTCGGCGGCGAGCTTGGCGGTGCCGACGTTCTTCTTCGTGTTCTCGGCGACGAAATCGGGCACGCCGCAGGTCCGCCGCGACGGGTAGACGACCATCGTGTAGCCCTTGACCTGCTTGAGCATCGCCAACTGGCCGGGCGAGAGCCGGTCGGCGAATTTGTCGGCGTTGGACGCATCGATCGTGTACAGCGGCTTGTCGTCCTTGTACTTGAAGTGCTCGCCGCGCAGTTCGCCGTACTTCCAGCCGGTCTGCTGGACCTCGTTGCCGGGCCACGCCGGGATCGTGCCGGCCTTGTTGCCCGCCTTCTCCGCGCCGACCGGGGTCAGTTCGGTGCCGAGCTTGGACGCGTCCGCGGCGAGGGTTTGCGATGCCAGCGCGGACAGCGCGACGGCGATGAGGGTGGTGTGAAAGCGATTCATGGCGACTCCTTGCGCGCGCCGGCGCCGTCGTTGCGGAACTGAAACCTGGACAGCCTGCGCTGCACGCCCACTTTCCGGCTTTTGTGTTTTGTTGTCAACAAGACAAATACCCGGTCGGCCCTTCGCGGCTTGCGCCGCGTCAAACTTCGGGCGCGCCGGCGCGAGCCACGCCGGCACGCCGGCCCGGCTACTTCTTGATGCTGATGACCTGCGGCTGGGTCACGGCCTTCAGGCCGTCGACGCCGAACTCGACGCCCCAGCCCGAGCCCTTGACGCCGCCGAACGGCACCATCGGGTGGATCATCCCGTGCTGGTTGATCCACACCGTGCCGGCCTCGATGCGCGACGCGACGGCGCGCGCCTTGTCGATGTTCGTCGACCACACCGACGCGCCGAGGCCGACGTTGAGCCGGTTCGCGCTCGCGATCGCGTCCTCGACGTCGCGGTACTTGATGATCGGCAGCACCGGGCCGAACTGCTCCTCGTCGACCAGCGGCGCGCCGTCGGCGATGTTCGTCACCAGCGTGAGCGGATAGAAGTTGCCCGGGCCGGGCCTGGCCTCGCCGCCGCAGACGATCGTCGCGCCGCCGGCGCGCGCCTTGTCGACGAGCGAGACGACCTTGTCGTACTGCATGCGGTTCTGGATCGGCCCCATCACGATGCCTTCGTCCATGCCGTTGCCCATCGGCATCGCCGTCGCGAGCGCCTTCAGTTCGGCGACGACGGCGTCGTACAGGCTCTCGTGGACGTAGAGCCGCTTGGCAGCGGCGCAGGTCTGGCCCATGTTGATGAACGCGCCCCAGAACATGCCCATCGCCATCGCCTTCGGGTCGGCGTCGGGCAGCACGATCGCGGCGTCGTTGCCGCCGAGTTCCAGCGTCGTCGGGATCAGGTTCTTCGCCGCGATGCCGGCGATGCGCGAGCCGGTCGCCGCCGAGCCGGTGAACATGATCTTGTCGATGTCGGGGTTCTCGACGAGCTTGGCGCCGACCTCGCCCGGGCCGCTGACGGTGTTGACGACGCCGGGCGGCAGCACTTCGGCGATCAGGCGCACCATCTCGAGCGTGCCGATCGACGTGTACTCCGACGGCTTGATGACGACCGTGTTGCCGGCGCGCAGCGAAGGCACGATCTGCCAGATCGCGATCAAGAGCGGCCAGTTCCACGGCGCGATCGCGGCGATCACGCCGAACGGCTTGCGGTGCACCTCGTCGCGGCGCGTGTCGTCCTCGAACGCCAGATCGACCGGCAGATCGAGGCTCGCCGGCACCTGGGTCCAGACCTCGCAGCCCCAGACCTCGAAGCGCGCGCCGGGCACCTGGTCGGGGCCGACGCCGCCGAGCGGCTTGCCCTGCTCGCGCGTGACCCAGTTCGCCAGATCGCCGGCGTTGGCCTTGATCGTCTCGGCGACCTTCATCAGCAGCGCCTTGCGTTCGGCGTCGGGCCGCGCCGCCCACGCCGGTTGCGCCGCCTTCGCGGCGGCGACGGCCTCGGCCACCTGCTCCGGCGTCGAATGCGGCACCAGGCCGAGCACTTCGCCGGTCGCGGGGTTCCTCGATTCGAAGGTGCGCGCGCTCGTGACCGGGCGGCCGTTGACGGTGTTTGCGTAGGTCTTCATGCGAAATCTCCGGGCAGGGTGTGAAGGAGCGTCAGCGGGGGTGATGCGGACAGCGCCGGTTCGAGTGTGGGCGTTACCGTTGCATCGATCCATCGCGAACATTCGCGACGGGTAAACCCGCAGATGGCCACCGATCGTGATGCGCGCACGCCGCACGCCGGAACCGGCAACGCAAGGCGCGACTCATAATCGAGCCGCGACAGTGCATCGGTCTTGCGAGTGATGCCTTGCGCCAGAGCAAAGGTCATGGACGACGACGACTTCCTGCGGATCCAGCGTGAGCTTCGGGCGCGGCTGTTCGAAGGAAGCAGCGCGATCCGCTGGCGGCCGGGCCGCGAACTCGCCGCCGAACTGCTGCTCTATCTCGACGACCCGCAGGCCTGCTGGCGGTTGACGACCGAGTGGCTGCGCGACACGCTCGACGCCGACCGTGTCGACGGCGGCTACGGCGGCTTTCTCGGCGGCAACGGCGAGGGCCGGCATTACGTCGTGATGGCCGAGGCGCGGCGCACGACGATGGCGCTGCCCTCGGTGCTCGGCATCCGCTTCGACGCCGCCGATTCGAGCATCCGCAACGTCTGGGTCGACCCGGGCGTGACGCCGATCGCCGACATTTCGCAGGCGCGCAGCTTCAGCGCCGGCATGCGCGGCGCGCTGCAGGCGCTCGGCACCTCGGCCAAGCTCGCGATGCCGCTGCGCGACGGCGCGCGCCCGGTCGGCCTGCTGTGCGCCGACTGGCATCTGCGCGCGCCGAGCTGGGACGCGCAGACCTGCGAGCAGATGTCGGACCTCGCGCGCCATGTGCTCGGCCCCTTGTTTGCCGCCGCCGAGCGCATCGTTCGCGAACGCACCGACGACCTCGACGATCGGTCGTGCCGCGAGACGTGGGACCTCGCGGTGCAGGCCGGGCCGGCCAGGCTGCCGGCCGACGACCTGTCGCTCCTGACGCCGGCCGAACTGAAGGTCGCGCGCCTCGTCGCGCGCGGGCTGAGCTACAAGGAGGTCGCGCGCCAGCTCGACCGGTCGCTGTCGACCGTCGATCACCAGTTGCGCCGCATCCGCGAGAAGCTCGGCGCGCGATCGACGACGCGCCTCGTTCGGTTGCTCGCCGAACACGCGGGCGATCTGGGCGAAGCGTAGGCGCGGCGCCGCGCCCGCCTCGCGCGGCACACGTTGTCAGGCAGTCGGCACGCCGGCCGGGACGCGGCCCTCGGCGACCCAGCGATCGAAGATCGCGAGCGCCTGATCGACGAACGCCGCGTCGTTGATGTGGGTATCGAGGTCGTGCAGTTCGATCGGCGGCTTCGCGCCGGCGCGAAACGCATCGAGGAACGCGGCGTGCCCTTCGGGGTCGTGCATCGCCTGGCCGGCCTTGTCCCAGGCGTGGATGCCGCGTTGCGGCAGCAAGAGCGCGGTCGGCCCGCGCGCCGTGCCGAGCCGCTCGCAGACGAGCTGCGCGAGCCTGCGCTTCTCGTCGGTCGTCGCGTGGACCGACGCGATCAGCCGGTTGTGCGCGTGGTAGGCGCGGTCGGCGAACTTCGAAGGCAACTCGGCCCAGGTCTGGACGTCGACCATGTCGCTCGCGCCGGGCGCGACGAGCTGCGGCACGCCGGCCAGGCCGGCCGCGCTCAATCGGTGCGGGCCGGCGTTGACGACCGAGCCCTGCATCATGTTGGCGACCTCGGCGAGGCAGAAGTCGAACACCGCGACGAAGCGGCGCTGCGCGATCAGCGCCTCCATCGCCCGCCCGCCCATCCCGGTGCAGTGGAAGACCGCCGGCTCGTAGCCGCGCGCGACGAGCGCCGGCGCGAGCCGCACCATGTACGACAGGCACGACTTGCCGAGCGAGCTGATCGCGACCCGCGGCCGGCTCTCGCGCGCCAGCTCGACGCCGCGGCAGGCGCCAATGACGGCGCCCGCGGCCTGGCTCAGGATCGCCTCGCAGATGCCGTTCAGGCCGTACAGGCCGCCGGCCCACAGGATCATCATCAGGTCCGGCGCGAGCCGCTCGGGCGGGATCAGGTGCGAATACGCGACCGTCGAGACGATGAACTTGGGCATCCCGAGCGGCAGCGCGGCGGTGACGTCGAGCGCGAGGTCGGT
>JBDHSE010000237.1:0-4658 GCA_039807955.1 Ideonella sp.
AACAGGCGCTCGAGCCAGACCGCGAACGCCGGCAGCACCGTCATCGCCATCACCATGTTGACCATGAACATGAAGGCAAGCAGCTTGCCCATGTCGGCCTGGAACTTGAGCGCCGAGAACGACCACGTCGCGACGCCGATCGCGAGCGTGATCGCGGTGAAGATGGTCGCCGTGCCGACCTCCAGGATCGACTCCTCGAGCGCCTTGACGATGCCCTGTCCATGCGCCAGGTGCAGTTGCAGCCGGTTGTAGATGTAGAACGCGTAGTCGACGCCGATGCCGACGGCCAGCACCATCACCGGCAGCGTCGCGACGGTCAGCCCGATCGCGAACTCCTTCATGAACCAGTAGCCGATGAAGGTGCCTATCGTCAGCGGCAGGCAGCAGGCGAGCACCGCGCGCAGGTCGCGATAGACGGCGAAGACGAGCAGCGCGATCGCGGCATAGACGTAGAGCATCATCGGCAGCTCGCTGCGTTCGACCTCGTCGTTGACGGCCGCCAGGATGCCGGCGTTGCCGGCCGCGAGCCGGATCTTGACGCCCGGCATCGGATGGGCGTCGCGAAACGCCTTCGCCGCGGCGATCACGCCGCTGATCGTCTTGGCCTTGTGGTCGGCGAGGTACAGGTGCACGGCCGTCATGCTGCAGTCCTTGCGCATCGTGCCCGGAACGCGGCTGATCTCGGTGGCGAGGCCGGCGTAGTTGGCGGGGTCGATCGGGATCACCGCCATCTTCGGGTTGCCCTCGTTGTAGCCCTCGCTGTACTGGCGCATCTGGCTCGAGAACGATGCGATCGACAGCACGCCCGGCACCGCCTGCATCGCCCAGACGAAGCGATCCTGGTAGGCGCCGATGGCGACGTTCTCGCACGAATCCTCGGGCGCCTCGAAGACGACGCTGATCCAGTCGAGGCCGACATCGTAGTGCTCGGCGATCGAGACCGAGTCGCGGTTGAAGCGCGCGTCGGCGCGCAGTTCGGGCGCGCCGGCCTGCAGCGAGCCGATCACGCGATCGCGGCTTTGCCACACCGCGGCGGCGAAGACCACGCCGGCGACGCCGAGCACGACCGCCGCGTTGCGCGGCTCGGCGACGCGCACCAGGAAGTGCAGCCAGCGCGCGCGCTGGATGCGCTTGCGTTCGGCCTTGTCGGTGTAGTCCTGGCCGACGTCGAAGTACGACGCCCCGAGCGGCAGCATCACGAGGTTGGTGATGATCTTGTAGGCGACGCCGAGCGAGGCGGTGACGGCCAGCTCGCGCACCATCGGGATCGGGATCAGCACCAGCGTCACGAACGAGACGAAGGCGGTGACGAGCGCGAGCGTGCCCGGGATCAGCAGCCCGGTGAAGCTCGCGCGCGCCGCCTGGTCGGTCGTCCTGCCGTGCGAGATCTCGCGCACGATGAAGTTGATCTGCTGCACGCCGTGCGAGACGCCGATCGCGAAGACGAGAAACGGCACCAGTACGCCGAGCGGGTCCAGGCCGTAGCCGAGCAGCTGCAGCGTGCCGAACTGCCACACCAGCGAGACGAGCGAGCAGCCGATCGCGAGCAGCGTGAAGCGCAGCGAGTGGCAGTACCAGTACACCGCGAGCGCCGTCAGCAGCAGCGCGACGAGGCAGAACTCGAGCACCGCGGCGGCGCCGTCGGCGATGTCGCCGATCTGCTTGGCAAAGCCGATGATCTGGATCTCGAAGTCCTTGTCCTCGAACTTGGCGCGGATTTGCTGCTCGAGAATCCGGTTGTAGGCGACGTAGTCGATGTGCACGCCGTCCTTGTCGTACTCGTTGAGCTCGGCGGTGATCATCGCGCTCGTCTGGTCGCGCGCGACGAGGGTGCCGACATAGCCGCCGAGCGCCGTGGTGCGCGCGATGGTCGCGATGGTCTCGGCGTCCAGGCTCTCCGGCGTCACCGTTCCCGGGATGATCGGGTCGGCGCGGAAACCTTCTTCCGTGATCTCGTTGACGAACGAGTTTGGCGTCCACAGCGACGTCACGCTGCCGCGCGACACATTGGGCAGGAACATCACCGCCTGCGTGACGTCGTAGAGCCGCTTCAGGCCAGGCTTGGTCCAGATCTTGCCGTCACGTGCGCGAACGACGATCGTCAGCCGGTTCGCGCCGAGCAGGTCGTCGCGATACTGCTTGTAGGTCTCGATGTACTCGTGGCCGATCGGCAACTGCTTCTCGAAGCCGGCGTCCATCCGCAACTGGGCGGCGAACCAGCCCATCACCACCGTCAGCGCGGCGAGCGCCCACAGCACCGCGGCGCGGCGCCGGAAGAGCAGCGTCTCGAGGCGCTTCAAGGCGCGCACCAGCATCGAGGGTGCGGCGCCCGGACGCGGTGCGTCGCCCGGTGCGGGCGCAGAGGGCCCGGCGCTCAAGCTCGGCTCGGGCGAAGGCGTGCGCCGCCGCTCGGCGCAGCCGAGGGCGGCATCTGCCGATCGCCGCGTTGCGCGGCGACGGGCATCGGATCAGAAGTTGCGCGAGACCACCACACCGAAGAAGTCGCGATCGCTCAAGGGTTGATCCAGGGCCGAGGAGCCGCCCCAGAAGGTCGCGTAGTTTAGCGAGACCTGCCAGGTGGCCGGGTTGCGGATGAAGCTCAGGATGATGTTGGCCGAACTCGCGCCGGACATGAAAAGGCCCGACAGGTTCGGCGTATGGCCCGACAACGCGCGGAAGTAGTAGATCTCGGGCACCACCTGCCAGCCCGGAATGACCGTTCCGTCGTAGACCCAGCTGAAGTCGAAGTTGATGCCCGACGACGTCTTGCTGCCGAGCGCCTCGGGCGCGGCCGCCGGGTTCGTCAACTGGCCCCAGCCCCAGCCGCCGGCGGTGATGAGGTCGGGCCCGTAGCTCTGCTTCAGATTGGGGTAGCGGATCACGACCACTTCGGCGAGCAGGGTGGCCGTGTCGGCGCCAAGCAGATTGAGCAGGCCGGCGCCGGTGTTCGGTGTGAGGCTGAGCAAGCCGGTCAGCGCCCACTGCCAGCGCGATTCGTCGACCCAGCAGTTGCCGTTCTGCGACGAGCAGCCGCTGGTGGCGGAGTTCAGCGCCACCGCATCCTTGGGCCGATACGACAACTCGGTGCCCACGGCCAGATCGCCGACGGGGAAGTTGGCGCTGACGCCGTACAGGCGGCGGCTCTTCGCATAGGTCCAGCCGACCGCACCGGTGCCGTCGATGTTGACGCTGAAGTTCGGCGTCTTGTCCTGGAACTCCATCGCATAGAGGCCCAGGTTGAGCTGCGTCTCGGCCGGCTGGTAGCGCAGCGCGACGCCCCATTGATGGCCGTTGGACGGCTCGACAGTCGTCAGGCCATAGGCCATGCTGCCCTTGCCGAGGCCGTTGACGACCGACCAGTAGCTGCCGGTCGGCGGGAAGTAGCTCGCGTTCCAGGCGAACTGCACGTAGCCTTCCAGGTTGAAGCCGTTGCCCAGGCCGGTGCTCAGGCTTAGGATCGGCGCCGGGATGTAGACCTCCTTCAACTGCGTGCCGGGTTGCGACAGCCGCATGATGTCCATCGCGTTGGTGGAGTTGATGCCGCCCGGCAGGAACAGGCTCTCGCCCCAGCTGATGACCTGATAGCCCAGGCGCACGCGCGCCTGCTGCTCGCCGATCTGGAAGCGCTTGCTGACCCACAGATCGAGCAGCCGCGCCTGGAATCGCAACGCGTCGTAGGCGTCGTCGGCCAGGCCGTCGATGACCGACGGCGGCGGCGGCGAGGTCGCGCTGGTGATGCCGGTGGTGTTCGTCGCCGCGCCGTCCGCGACCCAGTTGAATCGGAACAGGAAGTCGAAGTCCTGCGGCATCTTCAGGAACAACTCGTGGGTGCCCTTGAGGTAGCCGGCGAAGAAGTCGTGCTTGCCGTAGTTGAGGTTGCCCTGGTCGCCCAGCAGCGAGGTCGGCGCCAGGCAGCCGGCGGGTGCATCGGGGCCGGTGGCGCCCTCGGTGATCAGGCTGCAGCTCGGGTTTTGCATGCGCAGGCCGAATCCGGCCTGCACGGTCGAGTCGAGGTTGCCGCGGATGTCGCCGCTCTCGAAGGTGAAGGCCTGCGCGGTGCCGCAGCCGAGCGCAAGCATTGCGGCGGCCAGCGGCGCGAGTGCGAAGCGGGAGGGATGCATGAGCGTGTCTCCGTTGAAGTTCTGATTTGCTGCGCGTTGCGCGTCAGCGCGAACTGATCGCCCGCAGGTTGTCGGACGTGTAGAACCCGGGCTTGAAGCGCGGCCCGGCGTCATCGGCGACCCAGCGCACGTCGCTGCCGGTGCCCGCGGCGTGCATGTCGAACACGTAGCGGCCTTCGGACAAGTTGTACTGAACGAACGCCGAGACGTCGCAGGTCCCGGTCTCGAAGACCGGAATCAGGAAGCCCTCGCGCAGCTTGAACAGGTTGCCCTGGGCGTCGTAGTCCTCGGCCATCACGAGGTTCCAGCTGTCCTCGTCGAGGTAGAAGGTGCGCTTGGGCGCGGTGTGGCGCATGCCCTGCTTGACGGTCGCCTCGACGACCCAGACGCGGTGCAGTTCGTAGCGCCGATGGCCGGGATCGATGAAGTCGGGCTTGGCGATGTCTTCGAACTTGGCCTTGAAGTCGTAGGCGCCGAAGCTGTTGTACGGAACGAACATCTCCTTCTTGCCGACGAGCTTCCAGTCGAAGCGGTCGA
>JBDHSE010000238.1:0-4617 GCA_039807955.1 Ideonella sp.
GGTGGCGGCTACGGCGGCGGCGGACGCAGCGGCGGCGGTGGCGGCTACGGTGGCGGTGGCCGCAGTGGCGGCGGCGGTGGGGGCCGCGGCGGTTACTGACGCGACAGACAAGACTCGAACGAAGCGGTGGCGCCAGCGGCCCACCGCTTTTTTTCACGCCTGCTGAAAGCGCGCGGGCGTCACTCGCCGGCGCGGCGCTTGCGCGGGCGGCCGGCGAGCACGCGGTCGAAGACGGCATTGGGCAGCGCGCGCAACGCCTTGGCGACGACGCCCATCTGCCACGGGATGACGCGGTAGCTCGCGCCGGCCTCGATCGCGTCGAACGCCTTGTCGGCGAAGTCGGCGGGCGACATCAGGAACGGCATCTTGTAGCGGTTGCGGCTCGTCAACGGCGTCGCGACGTAGCCCGGCGAGATCGTCACGACCCTGACGCCGAACGGCTGGCATTCGCCGCGCAGGCTTTCGCAATAGCTGATCACGGCCGCCTTGCTCGCGCAGTACGCGCCGTGCCCCGGCAGGCCGCGGATGCCGGCGACGCTCGCGATGCCGACCAGCGTGCCCGAGCGGCGCTCGCGCATCGGCTGCAGGAAGGGCTGGAAGGTCGCCGCCATGCCGAGGTTGTTCGTCTCGAATGTCGCGCGCAGTTGCGCGAGGTCGGCGAAGTCGGCGCTGTCGATGCCGACGCTGATGCCGGCGCTGGCGATGGCGACATCGGGCAGGCCTTGGGCGTCGATGCACGCGCGGCCGGCGGCGGTGATGCGATCGACATCGCGCACGTCGGCGCTGTAGACGGCGACGCGATCGGCGCCGAGGCCCTGCGTCGCGGCCCACGCCTCGATCGCTTCGCCGCGGCGGGCGACGAGCGCGAGCCGGTACCCGGCCTGCGCATAACGCGCCGCCAGCGCCTGGCCGATGCCGCTCGACGCACCGGTGATGAAAGCCAGGCGCGCGCTCAGGACCGGTCTCCTCGAAGCTTCATGCTGCCGGGCGGGAACGTCGCCCGTACATGGCCCTTCATCTCGACGATGCGCTCGACGTTGTCGTAGCTGAACGAATCGGCGCGGATCACCGCCGCGCCGCGCGTGAAGGTCACCGGCTGGTTCGAGCGCACGCGCTCGGTCTTCAGGAAGGCGTGCAGGAACTCGCCGCGAAACGTCAGCTTCTCTTCGGTCGCCGTCGGCTGGCGCGTGACGCGGGCGTCACCGAAGAGCTGGACCTCGCTCGCGTCGGCGTTGGCGAGCGCGCGGTTCGCGCGCGCGTCGGTGATGCCGCCGTCGGGGGCGAAGGCGCGGACCTTGGGATTGTCGATCTCGAAGGTGTCGGTGTCGGGGTAATGGCGCAGCGCGTCGCCTTCGATCTGCGCGCGCAGCGTCCCCTGCGGCGTGAAGCGCTGGACGAGGAACTCGCGCATCGTGTAGTCGGGCTCGTGCGTGAGCGGCGCCTTCTCGCGCGGGATCTCGACGAGCGGCGTGTTCTTCACGAGCCACCAGCTGCCGACGGCGAGCAGCGCCATCATCAGCAGCGACAGGTACGACGACAGGGTGTCGAGCAGCCGCGCGTGCCACGGCTGGCCGGCATATCGCGGCGTGCCGTCGTCGAGCGCCTGCAGGCCGAGCGGTTCGAGCGGCGCCTCGGCCGTCCGCGTCGTCATGACCTGGCGCCCGAGTCGAGCGTCGTCGTCTGCCCGGCGAGCAGCGCGGCGTAGCGGCCGGCGGCGCACAGCAGCAGATCGCAGCATTCGCGCGCCGCGCCAAAGCCGGCGGCGGCCGCCGTGACGTGATGCGCCCGCGCGCGCACCTCGGCATGCGCCTGCGGCGGCGCGCAGGCGAACGCGGCGCGCGCGATAAGCGGCAGGTCGGGCCAGTCGTCGCCCATCACTGCCACAGCGTCCCACGGCAGGCCGAGCTTCGCGAGCAGTTCGTCGGCGGCGGCGAGCTTGTCGCCTGCGCCGAACGCGCAGTGCACGATGCCGAGGTCGGCGAGGCGGCGGCGCACCGCGGCCGAATCGCGGCCGGTGATGACGATGGTCTCGATGCCGCCGCGCTGCAGCAGCTTCAGGCCGTGGCCGTCGAGCGAGGCGAAGGCCTTGACGGTTTCGCCTTCGGCGCCGATGTAGATCCGGCCGTCGGTCAGCACGCCGTCGACGTCGAAGATCGCGGCGCGGATGCCTTGCGCCTTCAGCAGCAACGCGGGCGGGAAGTTCAGCGCGGGCGCCACGCCGGCTCCATGCGCCGCGCCGGCCAGGGCCGTGCGGCGCGATCGGGGTGGCCGGGTGCGCGCCGCATCAGATGACCTTCGAGCGCATCAGGTCGTTCGAGTTGAGCGCGCCGACGAGCCGGTCGTCGGCATCGACGACGAGCATGCTCGTGATGCGCTTGGCCTCCATCAGGTCGGCGGCGTCGACGGCGAGCGCGTCGTCGCGCACCAGGTGCGGCCGGGGGTGCATGACCTCGCTCGCGCGCAGCGATCGCAGGTCGCTGCCGCGCGCGACGAGCCGGCGCAGGTCGCCGTCGGTGAAGATGCCCTGCACGCGGCCGTCGGCGTCGACGATCGCCGTCGCACCGAGGCCCTTGTCGGTCATCTCGCGCAGCAGTTCCATGAAGCCGGCGTCGGGCGCGACGCGCGGCACGGCGTCGCCGTCGCGCATGACGTCGCGCACGTGCGTCAGCAGCTTGCGCCCGAGCGCGCCGCCGGGGTGCGAGCGCGCGAAGTCTTCCTCGCGAAAGCCGCGCGCGTCGAGCAGCGCGACGGCAAGCGCGTCGCCGAGCGCCATCTGCGCCGTCGTGCTCGCGGTCGGCGCGAGGTTGAGCGGGCAAGCTTCCTGATCGACGGTGCAGTCGAGCGTCAGGTCGGCGTGGCGGGCGAGCGTCGAATCGGCGCGGCCGGTGATGACGACGATGCGCACGTCGAGCCGTTTCAACGCCGGCAGGATCGCGTTGAGTTCGTCGCTCTCGCCCGAGTTCGACAGCGCGATGACGACGTCGCCCGGCGCGACCATGCCGAGGTCGCCGTGGCTCGCCTCGGCGGGATGCACGAAGAGGGCCGGTGTGCCGGTCGACGACAGCGTCGCCGCCACCTTGCGCCCGACATGGCCGCTCTTGCCCATGCCCATCACGACCACGCGGCCGCGGCAGGCGAGGATCCACTGCACCGCCGTCGCGAAGGCATCGGCGGTGCGCGCCTTCAGGCCGATCAGCGCCTGCGCCTCGATGTCGAAGGTGCGGTGCGCGAGCGCGAGCGCGCGGGCGGGCTCGAATCCAGCGGTGCGCGGCATCGTCAGATCGGCGCGGCGGGCGGGGCGTCCATTACCATCGAAAGATTCTAGGCTCAGGTCCGGGACTCGGCGTGTCCCGCGCCGCGCGCCGCCTCGCAGATGGCCACGACCTTCGATCTCGTCTTGCTCTACCTGCTCGCGGCAGTCGTCGGCGCCGTCGTCTGCCGCACGCTCAAGCTGCCGCCGATGCTCGGCTATCTGCTCGTCGGCGTGCTGATCGGCCCCCATTCGCTCGCGATCGCGAAGGACTCGGCCGGCTTCCAGTACCTCGGCGAGTTCGGCGTCGTCTTCCTGATGTTCGTCATCGGGCTCGAGTTCAACCTGCCCAAGCTGCGCAGCATGAAGAAGCTCGTCTTCGGCCTGGGCATGGCGCAGGTGCTGTTGACGATCCTCGGCACGCTGCTCGGCCACCATCTGCTGCAGTGGCTGTTCTCGTTCTTGTCGCGGCCGTGGGAGCTGACGTGGCAGGGCGCGGTCGTGCTCGGCGCGGCGATGGCGATGTCGAGCACCGCGATCGTCGTCAAGCTGATGGCCGACCGCCTCGAGCTGCAAAGCGAGCACGGAAGGCGCGTGATGGGCGTGTTGCTGTTCCAGGACCTCGCCGTCGTGCCGCTCCTGGTGCTGATCCCGGCGCTCAACTCGAGCGGCGCCGACATGGCGACATCTCTTGCCTGGGCCGGGTTGAAGGCGGTCGTGCTGCTCGGGCTGCTGCTCGCCGGCGGCCAGAAGGCGATGCGCTGGTGGCTCACGATCGTCGCCCGCCGCAAGAGCGACGAACTTTTCGTCCTCAACGTGCTGTTGATCACGCTCGGCCTCGCCTGGCTGACCGAGCACGCCGGGCTGTCGCTCGCGCTCGGCGCGTTCGTCGCCGGCATGCTGATCGCCGAGACCGAGTTCAAGCACCAGGTCGAGTCCGACATCCGGCCGTTCCACGACGTGCTGCTCGGCCTGTTCTTCATCACGATCGGCATGAAGCTCAACGCGCACGACGTGGTCGACAACTGGGCGCTCGTGCTGCTGATGACGACGCTGCCGGTGCTCTTCAAGTTCGGCCTCGTCGCCGGCGTGGCGCGCGTGTTCGGCGCGGCGCCCGGCGTCTCGCTGCGCACCGGCCTGTACCTGGCGCAGGCCGGCGAGTTCGGCTTCGTGCTGCTCACGCTGGGCGCGCTGCAGGGGCTGATCGAGCCGCGCTGGGTGAGCCCGGTGCTCGCGAGCATGGTGTTGTCGATCCTCGTCGCGCCGCTGCTCGTGATCTACAGCGACCGCATCGTGATGCGGCTGTCGGCGACCGACTGGCTGATGCAGTCGGTGGCGATGACGACGATCGCCAAGCGCTCGATCAA
>JBDHSE010000239.1:0-4609 GCA_039807955.1 Ideonella sp.
TCGTCGATCTCGACGCGCCAGTCCATCAGCGTGCGGATCGCGCGCTCGTGCGCCGGCGCGCTGCGCGCGGTGACGAGCGCGGTGCGGATGCGCATCGCACTCGACCCTTCGCGCTGCAGCGTGTGCAAGGCTTCGAGCAGCGGCTTGAACGGCCCGGCGGGAAGCGGCGTCGCCGAGCGCTCGGCTTCGTGGCTCTGGAACGCGGCCAGGCCGGCGTTCTGGAACACCCGCTCGGCCTCGTCCGAGAACAGCACGGCGTCGCCATCGAACGCGATCCGCACTTCGAACGGATGGGCGTCGGTCGCGCGCGCCGATTGCGGGTAGACGCGCGCCGCCGGTACGCCGGCGGCGAGCGCCGATCGCACGTCGGATTCGTTGGTCGACAGGAACAGGTTCGCCGCGAGCGGGCGCAGGTAGCGCCACGGCGACTCGCCGCGCGTGAAGACGCCGCGCTGGATCGACGCCAGGCCATAGTGCTGCGTCGAGCGAAACACCCGCATCCCCGAGACCGGGTCGTTGCGCGACAGGATCACGACCTCGACGCGTTGCGCGCCACCCCGGTTGAACGCGAGCAGCTTGTTGACGAGCGAGAACGCGACGCCGGGGCGGGCCGGCGCGTCGAGCCGTGCAAGCTGCAGCGCCATGTAGGCGCGGTCGTCGTCGGCCTCGAAGACGCGGTTCTCTTCCTCGAAGTCGAACAGCGCGCGCGACGAGATCGCGACGACGAGCTGGCCATCGAGCGAGGCGGGCATGGCGCCGATGATAGGCAGATGCGCGGCGCGCCCCGGCAGGGGCGCGTCGTGGTCGGACAAGCGAAGGATTGGCGCGCCGCGAACGCGGCGTTCGCTCAGGCGCGGCGGCGGCGCCGTGCGATGAATCCCATCGCCGCGAGGCCGGCCGCCATCAGCGCGTAGCTGCCGGGTTCGGGCACGGCGGCCGTCACGCTGTAGAGGCTGTAGTCGCTCTGGTTGGTACAGACGCTGCCGCAACCGGGGGCCGGCAGGCCGGGGATCGCCTCGAAGGTGATCGACGTGACGAGTGCATTGCCGAACGGGTTGTCCCAGCTCCACAGTCCGGCGCCGGCGCTGTCGGCGTCCTGCCCCGGGACGATGGCGGCCGACCCCATGCTCGCGAGCGCGGTCGTCGCGCCGACGGCGGTCAGCGTGGAGGTGAGCGTGCCGCCGCCGAAGAGCGTCGCCGTCAGCTGCGCGACCTCGTTCACGTCGTTGAACTCCGGGCCGTCGTAGAGGTAGGCGAGCTGCACATTGCCGACGTACAGCGCGGACGAGAACGACGCCGCCATCCATTCGCCGATGTCGATCTCGTTGCCAGACGCGCCACCGGTCGCGCCGACCGCCGTGATGTCGTTGATGGTCTTCGTGCCGAGCGATGCAAGGCGTGACGCCTGTGGTCTACCTGCTGCTTGCCTGCCGCGCCCGTCTGGCACGAACCGTCGTGCCGTTAGACTTTGCCGGGTCGCGCTCGGCGCGGCGAATGTTGGCCGGCCGTCGACGGGCGGCGCGATTGAAGGCCGAACTACCCGTGATCTTTCGTAGCAGTTTGCTCCCGTGTGTTGTCTTGCTGGCCGTCGCGGCCGCTGCAGGACCGGCTAGAGCCGAATCCCCCTATACACCGACCGGCGCCTTCGCACAGCTGGGCGCCAGCGAGAACGGCGAGTCGGCGACCGCCGGGCTGATCTGGCGTTGGAGCCGGCAATGGACGCTCGGCTCGGGCCTCGTCACGGGCTACTGGGCGGCGGCGGTTTCGGGCTGGCAGTACCGCTCGGCCGATGGCGTCGGCAACTCGCATCTCGCCCAGGTGAGCTTCACGCCGGTCGTTCGCTACACGCCTTTGGCCGGCGCCTCGCCCTGGTTCATCGAAGGCGGAATCGGCGCGACCTACATGAACAAGATCTACCGGACCGACGGCAAGGAGTTCTCGACGCGCTTCAACTTCGGCGACCAGATCGCGGTCGGCGCGGTGTTCGGGCCGAAGCGCGAGTACGAGGTCTCGCTGCGCTTCGAGCACTTCTCGAACGCCGGCATCAAGCGGCCCAACCCGGGCGAGAACTTCGTCCAGCTCCGGCTCGCGCTGCCGCTGCTCTGAGCGCGCGCGGCTACTGCACGAAGCCGATCGCCGAACGCCTGGGCCCGGGCTCGGGCAGGTCGCGCGGCAACACGTGGTCGCGGTGGTCGAGCTTGGCGTTGCCGAACGCCGTCATCCAGGCGCGGCGCATCTCGCGCGGCGCCATCTCGCTCATGCGGTCGAGCACGGCGTCGCTGGCGTCCACTTCGAAGCGCTGGCCCCAATCGTGCGCGGCGCGGATCGCCCGGTACAGGCGCGCGGCGATCGCGCGTGCCGCGGCGCGGTCGGGGGCGCGCACCTCGTAGACGTTCATCCGGTTGAGGATCGGGTCGGGGATCGCGCGCGCGTCGTTCGCCGTCGCGACCCAGATCACCTGGCTCGCATCGACCGGCACCTCGGCGAACTCGTCGGTGAAGTGGCCGGCGGTGTCCTGTTCGAGCAGACCGTAAAGCGCGCCGAGCGGGTCGTAGGCGTGTTCGCCGCCGGCCTTGTCGATCTCGTCGACGACCATCACCGGGTTCGCGTACTGGCCGTCGACGAGCGTCTCGAAGACCTTGCCCGGCCGCGCCCCCTTCCACTGACTCGACGCGCCCGAGAGCACCCAGCCGGCGGTCAGGCTGCTCATCGACACGAACCCCATGCCGGTGCCAAGCAGCACCGACAGCTCGCGCGCGAAGTGCGTCTTGCCGACGCCGGGCGGGCCGAGCAGCAGCAGCGGCGTGATCTCGAGCGCGTCGCGGCTGTCCTCGCACAGCACGAGCTGGCGGCGCACGTCGTCGAGCACGTCGTGGAAGTTCGGCAGCTCGTCGTATAGATGCTCCATCTGCGGCAGGCCGGAGGGCTTGACCTGGAAGCGATCGGGGCCCTTTTCCAGCATGCGCTCGTAGGTCGCGCGCAGGCTCTCGTGCTCCTTCGCCGGCAGCTTGTCGAGCTTGGCTCCGACCTCGTCAACGCGGTAGACGCTGCGCATGCGGGCGATCGGCAGCCCGCCGCGCGTGTAGGGAACCATGGCCTGGGAAGTGTCCATCTGACCTCCTGGCGGCACCGCGCCGTCAACGCATTCAAGCAAAGCCTAGCCCGAGTTGGCCGCCGAACAAAGCGAAGAAACCACGCTTGTTGCATCCAAGTCGCGTACTGCCCCTCGGATGAGGGGGTCTTCAGTCAGCCGCGGGCGGCGCCGGCTTCGGTCCGGCAAACAAGGCGCAGCTCGGATGAAGGCCGCACCTGCGGCCGCCCCATCAAGCCCCCCGCCGCGGATCCGGCTCCGCCGGTCCGCCAGCGGGCTCCCCCTCGGGGGGGCGCGAGCGCGAGCGAGCTTGGGGGCTCTATTTCACCCAGGTATTGAGCTGAATGATCGGCAGCAGCACCGCCAGCACGATCAGCATCACGATGCCGCCCATCGCGACGATCAGGAGCGGCTCGAGCAGCGTTGCCGCCGCCATCGCGCGGCGCTGCATCTCGGCGCCGAGTTGGCGCGCGGCGCGGTCGAGCATCTGCGGCAACTGGCCGGTCTGCTCGCCCAGCCGCGCGAACATCGCGAGCAGCCCCGGAAAGCGCTTCTTCGTCGCCAGCGCCGACGCGAGCGGCGCGCCTTCGCGCACCTGCACCAGCGCGTCGAGCGCGTCGGCGCGCATCGCGCGGTTGGACAGCGTCTCGGCCGCCGCCTGCAGCGCCTTCAGGATCGGCACGCCGGCGCCGGCCAGCATCGCCAAGGTGCCTGCGAACCGTGCCGCGTTGTAGCCGCGCGCGAGCCGCCCGGCGAGCGGCACGCGCAGCAGCGCGGCATCGAAGCGCTCGCGAAAGGCGTCGTTGCGCAGCATCAGCTTCAGGCTCGCGCCCGCCGCGGCGAGGGCGAGCAGCAGCAGCCAGCCCCAGTTGCGAACGAAACTGCTGAGCGCGAGCATCGCGACGGTGAGTGCGGGCAGCGCGCGCTTGCTGCTCGTGAAGACCGATGCGACCTGCGGCACGACGTAGGTGACGAGAAAGACGACGATGACGACCGCGATTACCGACACGATCGCCGGGTAGGCGATCGCGCCGACGAGCTTGCCCTTGAGCGCCTGGCGCTCCTCGAGGTCGTCGGCGAGCCGGTCGAGCACGCTGCCGAGCGCGCCGCTTTGCTCGCCGGCGGCGACGACGCCGCGGTAGACGTCGTCGAACTCGCGCGGCGCGCTCGCGAGCGCGCGGGCGAACGGCGCGCCGGCGTTGACCTCGCTCTTGAGGTGGGCGACGAGTTCGCGCTGGCGCTCGTCCTCGGCCTCGTCGCCGAGCGCGGTGAGCGCCCGCTCGAGCGGCAGGCCGGAGACGACGAGGCCGGCGAGCTGGCGCGTCCAGACCGCGAGCGAGGTCGTGCTGAAGATGCGCCGGCCGAGGCTGCGCTTCGCCTGCGCGCCGTCGGCCGCCGCGACCTGCCGGACGTCGAGCGGGACGAGCGACTGCGCCCGCAACTGCGCGCGCGCCGCCTTCGCGTTGTCGGCCTCGAGCAGCCCGCTGCTCGTCTTGCCGGCGGCGTCTAGCGCTTCGA
>JBDHSE010000240.1:0-4573 GCA_039807955.1 Ideonella sp.
AGATCGAGAGCAACGCCGTCTCGGTCTACATCCACCAGTTGCGCAAGAAGCTCGGCGCCGACGTCATCCGCAACGTGCGCGGCGTCGGCTACTACATCGGCGCGCGCGAGGCGGCGCCGCCCGGCCACGCGCCCGAAGACGGCTGATGCTGAGTTCGATCCGCGCCCGGCTGCTGACGTGGATCCTCGCCACGCTCGCCTTCGGCGCGCTTTGGATGGGCGTCGGCGCGTACCGCAACGTGCTGCACGAGACCGAGGCGCTCTTCGACTACCAGCTGCGCCAGATGGCGCTCTCCTTGCGCGACCAGGGCGAGATCGCACCCGCACAGGCGAGCGCGCTCGCCGACGCCGACTTCGACTTCGTCGTCCAGATCTGGAGCGTCGACGGCCGCGCGATCTACGCGTCGCGCAAGCACGACGAGTTGCCGGCGCGCGTCGTGCTCGGCTTCGCCGACGTCGCCGTCGGCGGCAAGACGTGGCGCAGCTTCAGCGTCGCGACGACCGGGCGCGTGATCCAGGTCGCGCAGCCGCTGCAGATCCGCAAGCGCTTCGCCGCCGAGGCGGCGCTGCGCAGCGTGATGCCGCTGCTCGCCGTCGCGCCGCTGATGGCGCTTGCCGTCTGGTGGCTCGTGACGATCGCGTTCAAGCCGCTGCAGCGCGTCGCCAGCGGCGTTCGCGCGCGCGACGCCGAATCGCTCGCGCCGCTGCCGCTCGCCGACCTGCCCGACGAAGTGACGCCGCTCGTGCAGGCGCTGAACGCATTGCTGCAGCGGCTCGAAGCGTCGTTCGGCGCGCAGCGCGCGTTCGTCTCCGATGCCGCGCACGAACTGCGCTCGCCGCTCACCGCATTGCGCCTGCAGATCGGGCGGCTGCGCCGCTCGGCCGACGCGAGCGAGCGCGAAGCGGCGCTCGACGCGCTCGCGGCCGGCGTCGAGCGCGCGACGAGGCTCGTCGAGCAACTCCTGACGCTCGCGCGCAGCGAACCCGGCGCGCGCCCCGCGGCGCTGGAGACGATCGACCTCGGCGAACTCGTGCGCCAGGCGCTCGCCGACACCGTGCCGTTCGCCGCGTCGCGCGGCACCGAACTCGAGCTCGACGCGCAGGACGGCGTCACGCTGCAGGGCGACCGCGTCGCGCTGACGGCGCTCGCGCGCGAGCTCGCCGACAACGCGGTGCGCTATGCGCCGCCCGGCTCGCGCGTGCAGGTCGGCGTCGCGATCGAAGCAGGCAGCCCGCTGCTGCGCGTCGACGACGCCGGCCCCGGCATCCCCGCCGCCGACCGCGAACGCGTCTTCGACCGCTTCTACCGCCGCCAGGTTGATCACGTCGGCGACGGCGACGGCGAGGCCGCGCAAGGCACCGGCCTCGGCCTCGCAATCGTCAAGACCGTTGCCACCCGCCACGGCGCGCGTGTCACGCTAACCGACTCCCCGCTCGGCGGGCTGCGCGTCGAGGTGCGGTTCGCGGTTGCGGGTTGATGCGGGGCTGTTCACAAGCGCTCAGCTCGAGCAATAGCCCTCATGCCAACACGTTCCCTGACCGACTTGGTCGAGCGCATCCGTAGCGAGCAGCGCCTTCAGGATGAGGTGCCTGGGTTCGACCCGAAGAATGGCAACGAACTCGCAAGGTATCTCTTCGTTCTCGAAGCGCCGGGACCGCAAGCGATCAAGACCGGAAGCATTTCGTTCGACAATCCGGACCGAACGGCCGCGAACTTTCGTGCGCAGTTGCAGAGCGCCGGCATCCGACGCGACGAGATTGCCATATGGAACGTCGTTCCTTGGTATCTGGGGAATCAGGACCGCAGCCGCATTCGCGGAGCGCTCGCGCGCGATATCAAACTTGGCCTTGTGTATCTCGATGCAGTCGTTCAAGCGATCAGTGCGCTTCGTTGTATCGTGCTCGTTGGCGGCGCTGCAAGACAGGCTCACATTCGGCTTTCGCACACAACACCGGTTCGCTTACTGACCTGCCATCATCCGTCCCCCAAGGTTCAGAACACCATGCCGGGCGCTTGGGAAGAAAACGTTGCAGTATTCAGATTCATGCGCGCGACGACGCGATGAGCGCCATCCCATCATTCTGATGGGCAGCCCACAGAGTCCTTCGCTCGCTTCCGGCCGTAGGTGAAACATCAACATTGCAAGAACAGACCTCGTGCCCCGTTAGACTTTCGTCGCTGTCCCCGGAGACGCCCATGTCCACCCTAGTCGAGGAACTGTCTGCCCGAGCCAAGACGTTGCCGGCGGAGGATCGCGCCCGCCTGGCAGAAGAGCTTCTGGACTCGTTGGCCTCTGAAGGCGATGCTGGCGCCGATGTCGATTGGGAACGCGAGATCGAACGGCGAGTCGCCGAGATCGAGTCCGGAGCAGTCAGGCTCGTTCGGTCCGAGGATGTCCATGCCGAGGCGCGCCGCCTGATCCGCAAGTGAGGGCCGTCCGGTATCACCCGGAAGCTCGCGCCGAGTTCTTGCATCAAGTCGAGTACTAAGCCGACATCAGCGCCGGGTTGGCTGGGCACTTCGACAAGGCGGTCCACGTTGCGGAGCAGCAGGCTGCACAAGCGCCCGAGTCTTGGCCAAGGTACAAAGCCAGAACGCGACGCGTGATCGATCGAAGGTTCAAGTCCTCGTTGGTGTACCTGCACAGCGAAGACGAAATCTATGTCGTCGCCATCGCGCCAACGCGTCGAAGGCCCGGCTACTGGCGGGCACGGCTCGGTGATGCCCTTTGAGAAACTCCCCCCAGCCGCATCAGCGGCGGCGATGTCATGCCGCGCCTTCGACTGGAATCATCTTCATGCCGAGCTTGGCGGCGCGCCGCGACAGGGCGCAGGTCAGGGCGCGCAGTACACGCAGGTCGGCAGTGATATCCCGCTGAAGCGCTACAGAAACCGCTCGAGCAGCCGCCGCGAGCGGCGATCGAGCGCCGCGGGGCGCGGGATGACGAAGGCGATGCCGTTGCGGTCCGTTACGAGCAAGCGGCCGTCGGGCAAGTGGCGGATGTCTTCTTCGGCGTTGAGCGTCAGCACGTGCCGCCCGCGGTCGGTCTCGACCGTCCAGTTGCTCGGCGTGCTGAAGGTCGAGACGGCGAGCAGCGCGTGAATCGCGGGCATGAAGTCGCGCGCGGCGAGTTCTTCGTCGATCAGCGCGCGCATCGATTGCGGCAGCGTGGCCGGGTCCCCGACCCAGAGGCGCTCGCGGCCGTCGGCGCCGACGAGCGCGAGCGCGCCGCCGGGGTCCGATAGCGGGAAGGCGCGCACCGGGTGCACGTCGTCGTGGCGGCTGCCGTCGGCCAGCACCAGTGTCAGCCGGCCGTGGGCGTCGCGCTGCAGCGTCGGCTTGTCCATCATTCCTCGAGCCAGGTGTGGCGCTGCTGCTGCGCCTCGTGCAGCCGCCAGTAGGCGCCGCGGGCGGCGAGCAGTTCGGCATGGGTGCCGGTCTCGACGATGCGCCCGCGATCGAGCACGACGAGGCGGTCGGCGCGCTCGAGCGTCGACAGCCGGTGCGCGATCGCGATCGTCGTTCGCCCTTGCACCAGGTTGTCGAGCGCCTTGCGGATCTCGCCTTCGGTCTCGGTGTCGACTGACGAGGTCGCTTCGTCGAGGATCAGGATGCGCGGGTCGATCAGCAGCGCGCGTGCGATGCTGATGCGCTGGCGCTCGCCGCCCGAAAGCCCCTGGCCGCGCTCGCCGACCAGGCTGTCGTAGCCGTGCGGCAGGCGCAGGATGAACTCGTGCGCGTGCGCCGCGCGCGCGGCGGCGACGATCTGCGCCCGGCTCGCGTCGGGCCGGCCGTAGGCGATGTTGTCGGCGATGGTGCCGAAGAAGAGGAAGGGCTCCTGCAGCACGACGCCGATCTGGCGCCGCCAGTCGGCGACGGCGAAGCGGCGCAGGTCGCAGCCGTCGGCGAGGATGCGGCCCTCGGTCACGTCGTGGAAGCGGCAGATCAGGTTGACGAGCGTGCTCTTGCCCGACCCGCTGTGGCCGACGAGTCCGATCATCTCGCCCGGCTCGATGTGCAAGTCGAGCTGGCGGATCACCGCCCGCGGCCCGTAGCGAAAGCCGACGCCCTGCAGTTGCAGCTCGCCGCGCAGGCTGCCGACCGGCTGCGGCGCGGCCGGCTCGGGGACGTTGCTCGTGTGGTCGAGGATGTCGAAGATGCGCTTGGCGCCGACAGCGGCCTTCTGCGTCACCGAGACGATGCGGCTCATCGAATCGAGCCGGCCATAGAAGCGCCCGATGTAGGCGATGAACGCGGTCAGCACGCCGACCGTGATGCGGCCGCGGGCGACGAGCCAGATGCCGAACGCCCAGACGACGAGCAGCCCGACCTCGGTCAGCAGCCCGACGGTCGGCGAGAACAGACTCCAGATGCGGTTCAGGCGGTCGTTGACGGCGAGGTTGCGTGCGTTCGCGTCGCGAAAGCGCTGCGCCTCGCGCCGCTCCTGCGCGAACGCCTTGACGACGCGGATGCCGGGGATGGTGTCGGCCAGCACCGTCGTGACCTCGCCCCAGACGCGGTCGATCTTCTCGAAGCCGGTGCGCAGCCGGTCGCGCACGAGGTGGATCAGCCA
>JBDHSE010000241.1:0-4547 GCA_039807955.1 Ideonella sp.
AGAACCCTCGCGCGAAGCGACCGCGGCGCAAGCGGCGCCGGCGGCGAGCGCGGCCATGCAGGCCCGATCCGCGACCGCCGAGGGCGGAGCGCCGCAGCGCAGCATCCTCGATTCCGCCGCCACGCGCCAGGCGATCATCGATGCGGCGCGCGCGCCGTCGCTTGCCGCGTTGCCCGGGACGACGCAGCCTGTGGGGCAGACGCAGCGGCTCGGCAGCGCGATCGCCGCCGGCGCGCGCGGCGATTGCGACAAGGGCGAATATGCCGGCGGCGGCATGGGCCTCTTGAGCCTGCCTTTCTGGGCCGCCGCCAAGCTTCGTGGCGACTGCAGCCGGTAGCGCGCCGATCATCTTCGCTTCGGATTTCGGTTTCTCCGCCGGCGCGGTCACTTCCTGCAGCTTCGCGCCTGCGCCGCTATTGGGGGGGGGCCGGACGAAGCGTCGGACCCGGACAGTCTCGCCCCGCAATCGGCGCCTTGTGGAGAATCTGCGGACACCACGACGCATCGTCACAGGAGGATTTGCCATGCTTCGAGCACTTGCAGCCTTGCTGCTGTTTCAGTCCATCGGCGAGGGTCTTGCCTACGTATTGCGGTTGCCGGTGCCCGGTCCGGTGATCGGCATGCTGCTGCTGTTTAGTCTCGTCATGTTGCGCCCGGGCGTGGCCGACGCGATCGAGCCGACCGCACTCGAGCTGCTGCGCCACCTGTCGCTGCTGTTCGTTCCCGCGGGGGTCGGCATCATGGTCTCCGCCGACCGGATTCGTGGCGATGCGCTCGCCGTGGTCGTGGCCGTTGCCGTCAGCACGACGCTTGCCATCGCGGCGAGCGCATGGGTGACGCGCGCACTGCTGCGCCGCCAGCACCGCGCGCCGGCCGAGCGGTAGGGGGCGCCATGACACCCGTTCCGAAGCTCAACGAAATCTGGGTCTATCTCGCCGCGACGCCGCTGCTCGGGCTGACGATCACGCTGATCGCGTACCTGATCGCGCAGGCGATCTACACACGGGCACGCTTCAACCCGCTCGCAAATCCGGTGTTGATCGCCGTGGCGCTGCTCGTCGCGGTGCTGCACACCACGGGGACACCCTATGCCACGTATTTCGAAGGCGCGCAGTTCGTCCACTTCCTGCTCGGCCCGGCCACCGTGGCGCTTGCGCTGCCGCTGTATCGGCAGTGGTCGAAACTGCGCCGTGCCGCACTGCCGCTCATGGGCGGGCTGATCGCGGGTTCGCTGACGGCGATCGTCTCGGCAGTCGGCGTCGCCGCGCTGTTCGGTGCTTCGCCGCAAACGATCGCGTCGCTCGCCCCGAAATCGGCGACGACGCCGATCGCGATGGCGGTCGCCGTCGAGATCGGCGGCATCCCGTCGCTGACTGCGGTGCTGGTCATCTGCACGGGCGTATTCGGCGCCATCTTCGCCCGCTCGATCCTGAACGCGATGCGCATCGTCGAGCCGCAGGTGCGCGGCTTTGCACTCGGCATCGCGTCGCACGGCATCGGCACCGCGCGCGCGTTTCAGGTCAGCGACGAAGTGGGCGCATTCGCCGGACTCGGCATGGGGCTCAACGGCGTCTTCACGGCGCTCGTCGTCCCGGTCTTGATGCCGATGGCCGCACGCTGGCTGGCCGCGTGAGCCGCGATAGAGGGGCCCCACGCAGTGGGGATCGAAGCGAGCGAACGCGGCCAGGCCACCAACCGCTCGGTACCCGGCGCTGTGCGGACCGTGCGGAGGCGGCCGTGTGAGCCGCGATAGAGGGGCCCCACGCAGTGGGGATCGAAGCGAATGAACGCGGCCAAGCCACCGACCGCTCGGTACCGGGCGCTGCGCGGACCGTGCGGAGGTGGCCGCGTGAGCCGCGATAGAGGGGCCCCACGCTGTGGGGATCGAAGCGAGCGAACGCGGCCAAGCCACCGACCGCTCGGCGCTTGGCATCGCGGGGGCAGTCCGCAGGTGGCCGCGTGAGCCGGCACGCGATTCGGGGCGCGCAGGCCCGGTTTCAGACGACGGGCGCCTTCAGGCCCGCGGCGCGCGCCTCTTCCTGCAAGCGCAGGATGCGGCGCTGGACCTTGCCGGTCGTCGTCATCGGCAGCGCCGGGACGAACTCGATCTCCTTCGGGTACTCGTACGGCGCGAGCTTGCCGCGCACGTGGCGCTGCAGATCGGCAATGAGCGCAGCGTCGCCTTCGTAGCCGGCGGCAAGAACGATGTAGGCCTTGACGAGCGCGCCGCGCTCGGCGTCGGGCTTGGGGACGACCGCTGCGTTCGCGACGGCCGGATGCTTGACGAGGCAGTTCTCGACCTCGCTCGGCCCGATGCGGTAGCCGGCGGCCTTGAACATGTCGTCGCCGCGGCCCTGGTACCAGAGGTAGCCGTCGTCGTCCATCGCCGCCATGTCGCCGGTGCGCCACCACGAGTTGTCGGGGTCGCCGGTGAACTTGGCGTGCGTCGCGGCGTCGTTGCGCCAGTAGCCGAGGAAGAAGATCGGGTCCGGGTCGCCGTGGATGTCGCGGCGGTGGATCGCCACATCGCCAGCGACGCCGCGCGGGCACTCGTTGCCCGCCTCGTCGAGGATCGCGACGCGGTGCCCCGGATAGGGCCGGCCCATGCTGCCCGGGCGCGACGGCCAGGCGGCGTGGCGCACGCCGTGGCCATCGGCGAACTCGCCGCAATTGCCGACGATGTAGTTGACCTCGGTCTGGCCGAACATCTCGTTGACGGTGATGCCGAGCGCGTCGCGGCAGTAGGCGAAGACGGCGTCGCCGACCGCCTCGCCGGCGCTCATGATCGCGCGCAGCTCGAGCGCGTAGTGCGCGCGCGGCGCAGGCACCGCCTTCATCATCGCCTTCAGCGCCGTCGGGAACAGGAAGGTGTGCGTCACCCGGTGGCGCTGCATCAGCACGAACGCGCGCTGCGGATCGAAGCGCCCCGCATAGCCGACGATCGGCCGCCCGAAGTAGAGCGACGGCAAGAGCGCGTCCATCAGCCCGCCGGTCCAGGCCCAGTCGGCCGGCGACCAGAACACCGCGTCGTGCGACGGAAACCAGTTCTGGCTGCAGACGAAGCCGGGCAGGTTGCCGATCAGCGCGCGGTGCGGGATCAGTGCGCCCTTGGGCGGGCCGGTCGTGCCGCTGGTGTAGATCAGCACCGCGGCGTCGTCGGCGCTGGTTCGCACGGCAAAGAACTGCGGCTTCTCGTTGCCGAGCGCGACACGCCAGTCGACGTCGCCGTGGCCGAGCGCGCCGCCGACGGCGATCACCGTCCGCAGCTTCGGGCAGGCGCTGCGCGCCGCACGCAGGTTCGCGATCGCGTTCTCGTCGACGATCGCGACCCGCGCCTCGCTGTCGTTCAGGCGGTACTCGAGCGCGTCGGGGCCGAACAGCATCGACAGCGGCATCGCAACCGCGCCGAGCTGGTAGATCGCCATGTGCGCGACCGCCGTCTCGAAGCGCTGCGGCATGACGACCGCGACCCGATCGCCACCGGTCACGCCCAGGCGGCGCAGCGCATTCGACAGCCGGTCGGCCTCGGCCTGCAGTTCGGCGAAGGGATAGGTCAGGACGCTCGCGTCCTCGTGCTCGATGACGACCGCCGTCGCCCCCGGCGTGTTGCGCGCCCAGCGCGTGCAGCAATGCTCGGCG
This sequence comes from Ideonella sp., assembly GCA_039807955.1. Classification (GTDB taxonomy): domain Bacteria; phylum Pseudomonadota; class Gammaproteobacteria; order Burkholderiales; family Burkholderiaceae_C; genus CAIKUF01. The sequence goes on from JBDHSE010000241.1 coordinate 3,640, forward strand.
ATGTTGAAGCTGGCCGGCACCTGCCAGCGGAACCCCGCATGAAGCGCGGCGTGGCGATCCGGGGCAACGGCGTGTGGCATGGCGCGAGCGTAGCAAACGGGCACCGAAACGCCAATCATCGAGTCGCCCCGCCGGCGGGCGACAGCGGGATACGCCCTGCGCCGGCGCTGCGCGGCGCCGAGGCCGCGGCCGCTCGCCGCACGCCGCCGCCGGGCGTCGCAAGCCGCGACGCCTGACCGTCAACCAACGCTTGCCGGCCGGGCCCGAGCGCGAGCAATCCCCACGCTGCAGCCAAGGATATCGTGCGCCGCGCAGACCTCTACACCGCCAAGCTCGTTTCGCGCAGCACGCGCGCCGTCAGGACGCGTACGCCTGCAGCGCGTCGCCGGTGATGCGGCAGATCCGCCAGTCGGGCAGCATCGTCGCACCCATCCGCTCGTAGAAGCGGATCGCGTTCGCGTTCCAGTCGAGCACGCTCCATTCGAAGCGGCCGTAGCCGCGCTCGGCGGCAAGCGCCGCGAGCCTCGTCAGCAACGCCTCGCCGACGCCCCTCGCGCGGTGCGCGGGCTGGACGTACAGGTCTTCCAGGTACAGGCCGGGGCGGGCGAGGAAGGTCGAGAAGTTCGTGAAGTAGAGCGCGAACGCGATCGCCTCGGCGTCCGCCTCGGCGACGATCGCTTCGGCGACGGGCTTTTCGCCGAACAGATGCGGGCGCAGCTTCTCGGGCGTGACCTGCAGCAGGTGCTCGAGCTGCTCGAACTCGGCCAGTTCGCGGATCATCTGCACGATCGCCGCGACATCGCGCAGTTCGGCGCCGCGCACGACGAAGCCGGGTTTGGACTCGGCGGCAGAAACCTCGCCGGATTCGGGTGCGGTCGTCGTCATCCGGTGATTGTCTCAGAGGGTGT
>JBDHSE010000242.1:0-4546 GCA_039807955.1 Ideonella sp.
GTCGCCTTCCTCGACGTCCACATGCCGGGCGTGAACGGCATCGACGCCGCGCGCTCGATCGCGCGCCGCGCGCAGGTGGTGTTCGTCACCGCCTACGAGCGCTACGCGGTGCAGGCCTTCGAGCAGGGGGCGCTCGACTACGTCGTCAAGCCGATCGAAGAGAAGCGCCTGGCCGACACGGTGCAGCGCCTGCAGGCGCGGCTCGCGTCAGCGCCGGCGGCGGGCGACGGCGGGCGCGACGACGCGCTCGATGCGGCGCTCGCGAAGATCGCCGATGCGCTGCGCGGCCGCGCCGCGCCGCAGCCGAAGCTGCAATGGATCAAGGCCTCGGTCGGTGCGAGCGTGCGGCTGATCCCGGTCGATCAGATCGCGTTCTTCAAGTCCGACGAGAAGTACACGCTCGTCGCCTGGGACGGCGGCGAGGCGCTGATCCGCAAGACGATCCGCGAACTCGCCGACGAACTCGACGCCGATCGCTTCGCGCAGGTGCACCGCTCGGTGATCGTCAACCTGCACCGCGTGAGCCAGGTCACGCGTAGCCTGAACGAGACGGCCGAACTGCACCTCGCCGGTCGCGACGAGGTGCTGCCGGTGAGCCGCAGTTTCCTGCACCTGTTCCGGCAGATGTAAGCGCATCGGCGTCACTGCGCCCGGGTGCTGGTCGCCGCCTGCGCGACGGCGAGCGGGTCGCTGTCGCGCTTGGCGACGACGACGACGCGTTCGAGTTGGACGACTGTCTGTGGGCCCTGCGGCGCGGCCGAGTTCAGCGCATCGAGCGTGAACGCCGCGGTGGTCGCCGCGAGGGCGCTGAAGGCCAGGGCGGGGAAGAAGAATCGATCGAACATCGCAGGCTCCTCGAGTTCCGCCCGGCGGGCGTTGAAGCGAACTCTAGGCAGCCGCCGCGGCCGGCGACAGCGCGATGCGACGGATGGCGCGAATCGGCCGACGATCCGCCGGCAGCGGCGACGATCGGCGCGCGGCCGGGCCGCCGGCCGCGGTGCGACAAGAACGCGCTCGACGCCTTCCTCGGCGCTGCATCCTGACCTGCGGCTTCGCGCAGCCGGGCGCGAGGCACGCCTGCCGCGCCGCTTGTCGGCTACGCGGCGCGCACGACGCCCAACGCCTCGATCACGGCCGGGACGTACCAGTCCTCGTCGATCGCGGGCCAGTGCAGGCCGAGCCCGCTGTCGACGATCTCGATCCTGGCACTGTCCGCTGTGGACGCGTTGGCAAGCCGTGCCGAGAAGCTGCGCGGCACCTGAACGCTGAAGCCCGATGCCAGATCGATCTCGATCCGGTCGCGTGCTGCGAGATACCGTGCCGCGACCGCTCGCGGCCCGAGCAGGGTCTGCTTCCCGGCTGCACGAGCAGCAGCGATGTCGGTATCGCCGGCGATGTCGGCGGATTCAGCCATGGTGCGTCCTCCATGCGTGTACGAGTTCCGCATGCCGCTTGCGCGCGATCTTCAGCACGGCCCGCACCTGCGAATCGGTCAGCCGCCCCCTGACAGCGCGCAACGACAGCGGCTCGATCACGATCTCCACGGTGCCCCCGTGTCCCTGAGCATGAACATGCGGCGGCGCGTGATCGTGTACGTAGATCATGAATCGAAAGCCGGCTTCCTCGAAGATCGTCGGCATGACCGAGTGTAGTCAGGCGGCGGCGCGATGAACAGGAAAGCATCGCGCCGCGAGGCGCGGCAATGCGCGACGCCGCGCGCCCGACGCAGGCACTGCCCGATCGAGCGGCAAGGCAGCCCTTCAGCGCGCCCGCTTCGCCGCTTCGCGCCACAGCCACGCCGCGCCGCGCACGCCGGAGGCGTCGCCGTGCAGGCTCGGCACGAGGCGGGTGCGAAGCGGCTGATCGGCGCCGGAGGAAAAGACGTGGCGCGGCCACAGGCGCGGCACCTGCGTGTACAAAGACTCGATGCGCGACAGGCCGCCGCCGAGGACGATCACATCCGGATCGACGAGGTTGATGACGGCTGCCAGCGCGCGTGCGAGCCGCGATGCGTAGCGCGCGAGGCTGGCCTCGGCTGCGTTGTCGCCGTTTGCCGCGCGCGCCGCGATCTGTGCCGCGTCGAGCTGCTCGCCGGTGTGCTTCGCGTGGTCGCGCGCGAACGCCGGGCCGCAAAGCCAGGTCTCGATGCAGCCGCGCTTGCCGCAGTAGCACGGCGCGGGGTCGGCATCGGTCTGCGGATCGGCCCACGGCAGCGGGTTGTGCCCCCATTCGCCGGCCAGACCGTTGGCGCCGGCGAGCAACTCGCCGCCCGCGACGAGCCCGCCGCCGACGCCGGTGCCGACGATGACGGCGAAGACCACCGCCGCGCCGGCACCGGCGCCGTCGGTCGCTTCCGACAGCGCGAGGCAGTTGGCGTCGTTCGCGATCCGCACCGGCCGGGCGAGCAGCGCCTGCAGGTCGGCGCGCAGCGGCTGGCCGTTCAGGCAGGTCGAGTTGGCGTTGCGGATGCGGCCCGAATCGGTCTCGCTGCCGGGCGCGCCGATGCCGACCGGCAATCCGCGCACGCCGCTCGCCGCTTCGGCGCGCGCGACGAGCGCGGCGATCGCGTCGAGCGTCGCGCGGTAGTCGCCCTGAGGTGTCGGCACGCGTTCGCGCCACAGCGCGGCACCGTCTGCGCCGAGCATCAGGCCTTCGATCTTGGTGCCGCCGAGGTCGATGCCCAGTAGCGGCGCGCCCGGCCTGCGCGCTGCGCTCAGATCGGCTGCGTGCGCTCGGCGAGCCATGCGAGCGCGTAGCCCGCGACGAGCGGCGCGAGGCGGGCGCGGACCTCGGCGTGATACGCGTTGAGCCATGCGATCTCGTCGTCGCGCAGCAGCTCGCGGGCGATGCAGCGGGTGTCGATCGGGCACAGCGTCAGCGTCTCGAATTCGAGGAAGTCGCCGAACTCCGCATCCGCCTGCGCCGTCTTCGCCGGCACGGCGAGGACGAGGTTCTCGATGCGCACGCCCCACTGGCCGGGCCGGTACAGGCCGGGCTCGATCGACGTGATCATGCCGGGCTGCATCGCCATGTTGGCGTCGGGCACGGCCTGGCTGATCGACTGCGGGCCCTCGTGGACGTTGAGGAAGTAGCCGACGCCGTGGCCGGTGCCGTGGCCGTAGTCCAGGCCCTCGGCCCACAGCGGCGCGCGCGCGATCGCGTCGAGCATCGGCGACAGCACGCCGCGCGGGAACCGGGTGCGCGACAGCGCGAGCGTGCCCTTCAGCACGAGCGTGTAGTCGCGCTTCATCGCCGCGCTGACGGTGCCGATCGGCCAGACGCGCGTGATGTCGGTCGTGCCGCCGAGGTACTGACCGCCGGAGTCGATCAGCAGCAGGCCGTCGCCCTCGATCACGGCGTGCGAGGCGGGCGTCGCGCGGTAGTGCGGCATCGCGCCGTTGGCATTGAAGCCGGCGATCGTGCCGAAGCTCAGGCCGCGCAGCTCGGGGCGGCGCGCGCGCGCCGCCGACAGCTGCTCGTCGATCGTCAGTTCGGTGATGCGCTCGCCGCGTGCAAGGGCGGCCTCGAACCAGGCGTAGAACTCGCACATCGCGGCGCCGTCCTGCGCCATCGCTTCGCGCACGTGGGCGGCGTCGGCGTCGCTCTTGCGGCTCTTGGCGAGCGTCGTCGGATTGATCGCCTCGACGACACGAACACTTGCCGGCACCTGCTCGCGCAGCGCGAGCGTGACGCGCTTCGGGTCGATCAGCAGCACCGCGTCGGCCGCCAGCGCGGCGACCGCGGCGGCGGCCTGCGCGTACGGCGCGACACGAACGCCATCGGCGCCGAGCCGCGCGCCAAGCGCCGCATCGATCTTGCCTTCGGCGACGAAAAGCAGCGCCTCGTTCGCGCCGATCAGTGCGTGGGCGAGGAAGACCGGGTTGTAGTTGACGTCCGAGCCGCGCAGGTTGAAGAGCCAGGCGATGTCGTCGAGCGTCGAGACGAGGTGGTGCGTCGCGCCGTGCGCCTGCAGCGCGGCGCGCAACTGCGCGAGCTTGTCGGCGCGCGATTGCGTGGCGTATGGCGCCTCGTGTTCGTAGACCGGCGCCGCCGGCAGCGCCGGGCGGTCGGCCCAGACCTCGGCGAAGAGGTCGAGGTCGGTGCGCAGCTTCACGCCCTTCGCGTCGAGCGACGCGCGCAGCTTCTGCGCGGCGGCCAGGCCGATGACCTTCGCATCGACCGCGACCGTCTGGCCGGCCTCAGCTTCGCGCGCCAGCCACTCGACGTGCGCCGGCGACGCCGCACTCGTGATGCGCTCGAGGACGATGGAGCTTCCTGCCAGCTCGGCCTCGGCCTGCGTCCAGTAGCGGCTGTCGGCGAACAGCGCCGCCTGCGTGTGGCTCACGACGAGCGTTCCCATCGACCCGGTGAAGCCCGACAGCCATTCGCGCGACTGCCAGTGCGCCGGCAGGTACTCCGACAGATGCGGGTCGCTCGACGGCACGAGGATGGCGTCGATCGCGTGGCGCTGCATCGCTTCGCGGACCTGGGCGAGGCGCAGCTTGGCGGGGGAGGTGCGGGTGTCCATCGTGTGGCGTGCTCCGTG
>JBDHSE010000243.1:0-4507 GCA_039807955.1 Ideonella sp.
TACTCCTTGATCATGCCGGTGAGCGTCGTCGTCTGCGGCACGGTGAACTCGATCGTCCCGCCCTGCAGCGCCGACGTCACCTGCACGTCGTTGCCGAGCGCGCCGCCGTAGAAGCCCTTGATCTTGATCTTGCCGCCGCTCTTCGCATCGACCAGTTCGATGAACTTGGCCACGCCCTGCCCCTGGTGCGATTTCTCGGGCAGCGTGACGGCGAACTTGGCCGCGGCCTGCGCCGCCGCGGGTTGCGGCGCGCCGGCCGCGAAGCAGCCCGCGATTGCGAGCGCCATCAGTGGGTGAAGAGCCTTCATGGTCATGCCTCCTGGGTTGAACGAACGGTGAAATCAGCGCCACCACTGCGCCGGGGCAGTGACGATCGCGGGAAAGAGCACGAGCGCGACGAGCACCGCCGCCTCGGCGATCAGGAACGGCACGATGCCGCGCGTCGCCTGCGCGAGCGTCACCTTGCCGATCGAGCTGACAACGTTCAAGACGACGCCGACCGGCGGCGTGATCATGCCGAGCGAGCAGTTGACGATGAAGATGACGCCGAAGTAGACCGGGTCGATGCCGGCCTGCTGCACGATCGGCAGGAACACCGGCGTGAAGATCAGCACGATAGGGATGAAGTCGAGCACCATGCCGGCGAGGAAGATGACGACCATCATCGCCGCCGTCAGCGCAAGCGGGCTGTCGCCGAGCACGGCCAGCGACGCGCCGACCTGACCCGGCACGTCGGCGATCGTGATCATGTAGGACGCGACCATCGCGAAGCTGGCGAGGATCAGCACGACCGCGGTCGTGCGTGCCGAGACGAGCAGGCAGTGGTAGACGGCGCGCGGCGTCAGTTCGCGGTAGACGACGGCGCCGACGAAGAGCGCGTACGCTGCGGCGACGACGGCCGCCTCGGTCGGCGTGAAGATGCCGAACTTCAGGCCGCCGACGATGATGACCGGCATCATCAGCGCCCACACGCCCTTGCCGAGCAGCCGCGCGCGCTCGGCGTAGCTCTTGCGCGGCGCGAGCTGCAGGTCCATGCGGCGCGACACCAGCCACCAGGCGATGACGAGCGAGGCGCCCATCAGCACGCCGGGCACGATGCCGGCGAGGAACAGCCGCGTGATCGAGACGTTGGCGACGACGCCGAAGATCAGGAAGCCGATCGACGGCGGGATCACCGGCGCGATGATGCCGCCGGCCGCCATCAGCCCGCACGAGCGCACCGGGTCGTAGCCCGCCTGGCGCATCATCGGCACGAGGATCGCGGCGAGCGCGGCGGTGTCGGCGACGGCCGAGCCCGACAGGCTCGCGAGCATGATCGCGGCGAAGATCGCGACGTAGCCGAGGCCGCCGCGCAGGTGGCCGACGAAGGCGCCCGCCATCTCGACGATGCGCCGCGACAGGCCGCCGGCGTTCATGAACTCGCCGGCGAGGATGAAGAACGGCACCGCCATCAGCACGAAGTTGTCGGCGCCGCCGATCGCGTTCTGGACGACGATCTGCGAATCGAACTGGTCGAGCTGCAGCATCACCGCGACGCCCGACAGCAGCAGCGCGAACGCGATCGGCATGCCGATCGCGATCAGCACGAGCAGCGCGGCGAGGAAGATGAACGCCGTCAACGCGGGTCCCCGTCGCGGCGGCCGGCGGCGACGTCGGGCATCTTGTCGAGGATGCGGTCGCCGAGGTCCTTCGTCAGCACAGGCCCCTGCGGGGCGCGCAGCGCCTGCCGGATGTTGTTCGCGATCGCGAAGAACATGCCGGCGCCGAAGACGAGCGCGACGCCGTAGAGCCAGGCGTAGGAGATGCCGAGCACCGGGTAGCTGTTGCCGAGGTTGATTTTCGTCTGCTCCCAGCCGCCGACGAGGAACATCACGCAGGCGGCCAGCATCAGCACGCCGGTCAGCAGCACGAGCGCCTTGCGCGCCGCGAGCGGCAGCTTCTCGACGAGCGAATCGAAGCCGATGTGCACCCGCTGCACCGACGCCAGGATCGCGCCGAGGAAGATCAGCCAGACGAAGAGCAGGCGCGAAAGCTCCTCCGACATCGCGATGCCCGAATCGAACACGTATCGCAGCACGACATTGCCGAAGACGAGCACCGCCATCACCGCGAGGCAGACGACGATCACGATCTCGAGTGCGCGCACGCAGGCGCGGCCAATGCGGTTGCTCATCGTCTCCTCCTTGTTCGATACGCGGCTGCCTGTTGCTGGCGCCGGCCGCGGCCCGCCCTTCGCCGCGAGGCCCGATTAGAGCTTGCGGGCGTCGATGATGCAAACGCTTTCCCCTACTGCATCGAGAGGCTGCGCTGATCAATGTGACGCTGCGCCACCTGCACGCCGTCGTTCGCAGCGCGGCGCCACGACCGCTCGCCTGCACGCTGCCGCCCGGCGCGATCGCCGCCTGGCGCATCGAGCCCCCGGGCGTGCAGGTGCGGCTCGCCGCATGCGACGTCGAAGGCGTACTCGCCCGCGTCGCGGCCGGCGAGGCGGACTCGGCATCGGGCCCGAACACCCGGCGGGCAGCGAGATGACGGCAGGGCTGCTGTTCGACCAGCCGTTCGTCGTCTTCCCGCCCGGGTACGGGCTCGAGCGCATCCGCTGGAGCGACCTCTTCGCGCATCCGCTGATCGCGCTGCAGGGCGCGGAAGAAGGCAACGCTGCGCGGCTGAGCCGGGGCGCGGCCTTCTTCAGTGATGGGCCGGCGCACCCGCCGGCCGGGACGCCAGCATTCGCACAAGGACGCCGGTCAGCAACAGCCCGACCGCCGAAGCAATGCCGGTCGCGACCCAGGTGAACTCCCAGCCGCCGGCAAGGCTCGTGACCCAGGCGACCAGAGGCGGCCCGGAGAACTGGCCGAACGCCGACCACTGCTGCATCCAGCCGATCGTCGTCGACTGCGTGCCCTCGCTCGACGCGACGCGGATCGCAAGCCCGAACAGCGTTGCCGGAATCAGCCCGCCGACGCCCGAGAAGAGCAGCACCGCGATGAAGCGCGCCCAGGCCGGCAAGCCCGCGCCGTCGCTGCCGGCGAAGGTCGCCGCTGCCATCAGCACCATCGTCACGAAGCCGATCACGAGCAGCCTCCCCGACGCATGCCCCCGGTGCAGCAGGCGCCCGGCGCCGATGTTGCCGACCGTGTTGGCCGCGGCGGCAAGCGCAGTGAGCACCCCGGTGGCGGCGCCCGAGACGCCGGCCTGCATGTAGATCGTCGGCAGAAAGCCGATCACCGCGAGCCACTGGCCGGAATAGGTGGCAAAGATCAGCGCCACCAGCCACGGCCCGGGTTCGGCCAGCGTGCGGCGCAGCCGCTCGAGCCACGACGGCCCGTCCGCCGCGTGCGCGGCATGCACCGCCGGCACCTGGCGCAGCAGCACGACGGCCATCGCGAGCGACAGTGCGGCCAGCGCCCACCACCAGGCACGCCAGCCGACCGCGCCGATGACGAGCGGCCCGATGAGCAGCGCCAGCGCGATCGCGAGCGGCATGTACGCGGCCCACAGCCCGAACACGCGGCTCATCCGCTGCGGCGGGACGAGGCGGCGCAGCAGCCCCGGCGCCGGCAGCACGACGAGCAGGAAGCCGAAGCCCTCGACCGCGCGCAGCAGCATCAGCATCGCGACGCTGCCTGCGAGGCCGCCGACCGCGCTCGCCGCGGCGAGGACGCCAAGTCCGATCACCATGCTGCGCCGCAGCCCGACGACATCGGCCAACACGCCGAACGCGACGCCGCAGGTCATGCCCCCCAACTGCACGAGCGAGAGCAGGAAGCCCGCCTCCACCAGCGTCATGCCCAGCGCATCGCGCAGCGTCGTGATCGCCGGTGGCAGCTTGCCGATGTGCAGCGCGGCGCAGACGCCGGCGGCGAAGATGATCAGCTCTGGTTCGACGCGGGAGTGCCGCTTGTCGCTGGCGTGGGGCGATGAGACCATGGTCGTCGAGTATCGCCCGCCCGACGCCCTTCAACGATCGCGCCTTCGTTGCTACAGTCGGGCCAGATCGCCGAAGCAAGGCCGCCGCTCGACGTGAGTGCGCTGCGGCCCGGATCGGCCCCACTTCCATGAACCTCGCGAGCAAGCCGCCATGAACACCGCCGACAATTCGCTGACCAAGGAGCAAATCACGCAATTCGCGCAACGCATCGAGGCGCGCAAGGCCCTGCTGCTGGACGAGATCCGCCAGGTGCTGGCGCGATCGAGCCAGGAGCACGAAGCCGACCTCCTCGGCGGCGCGGGCGACTCCGGCGATGCGGCGGCGACTGCGCTGCTGCGCGGGATCACCGAGTCCGAGGTCATTCGCGACGTCGGCGAAGTGCGCGACATCGCCGCCGCCGAACTGCGTCTGACGAGTGGACGCTTCGGCGTCTGCGTCGACTGCGAGGAGCCGATCAGCTACAAGCGGCTCGACGCCTACCCGACCGCCAAGCGCTGCCTCGCCTGCCAGGAGCGGCGCGAGAAACTGCGCGCGCCTTCACCCTACACCGGGCGCTGATCGCAGGCGGCGCGGAGA
>JBDHSE010000244.1:0-4502 GCA_039807955.1 Ideonella sp.
GTCATGGCGCTGCGCGAGCGCTTGAAGGACAAGCCGCAGGAGATGCAGCAGGAGATGATGCGCATCTACCGCGAGGAGAAGGTCAACCCGCTCGGCGGCTGCCTGCCGATCTTCGTGCAGATGCCGTTCTTCATCGCGCTGTACTGGGTGCTGCTGTCGAGCGTCGAGATGCGCAACGCGCCGTGGATCCTGTGGATTCACGACCTGTCGGCGCGCGACCCGTACTTCATCCTGCCGCTGCTGATGACGGCCAGTTCCCTGCTGCAGACCTGGCTGAACCCGACGCCGCCCGACCCCGTCCAGGCCAAGATGATGTGGATCATGCCGCTCGTCTTCTCGGCGATGTTCTTCGTCTTCCCGGCCGGCCTCGTGCTGTACTGGCTGACGAACAACATCCTGTCGATCGCGCAGCAGTACATGATCAACAAGCGGCTCGGCGTGCTCGGCAAGTAGCGGCGCAGGCCGATTGCGCGGCGCCGGCCGCCGCGTGAGCGCCGCGGGCGAGAATGCCGGCATGCTGCTCGCGCGCCACCAGGACCCGATCGTCGCCATCGCCACCGCCCCGGGGCGCGGCGCGGTCGGCATCGTGCGCGCGTCGGGCCGCGATCTCTCGCCGCTGATCCGGGCCGTCTGCAATTGCAGGTTGCGCCCGCGCGAGGCGACCTACCTTGCGTTCCTCGACGCGCGCGGCGAGGCGATCGACCGCGGCCTCGCGATCTGGTTTCCGGCCCCGCACTCGTACACCGGCGAGGACGTGCTCGAGCTGCAGGCGCACGGCGGCGCGGTCGTGCTGCAACTGCTTCTCTCGCGTTGCCTGCAAGCCGGCGCTCACATCGGCTTGCGTGTCGCCGAGCCCGGCGAGTTCACGCAGCGCGCCTTCCTCAACGACAAGCTCGACCTGGCGCAGGCCGAGGCGGTCGCCGACCTGATCGATGCGAGCACGGAGGCGGCGGCGCGCTCCGCGAGCCGTTCGCTCGCTGGCGCCTTCTCGACCGAGATCAACGCGCTGCGCGACAGCTTGATCGCCTTGCGCACACTCGTTGAAGCGACGCTCGACTTCCCGGAAGAAGAGATCGATTTCCTCGAGCGCGCCAACGCGCGCGAGCGGCTGGCCGCAATTGCGGCGGCGATCGACGCCGTGCTCAACCGCGCGCGCCAGGGATCGCTGCTGCGCGAAGGCATCAAGGTCGTCATCGCCGGGCTGCCCAACGTCGGCAAGAGCTCGCTGCTGAACGCACTCGCCGGCGCCGAACTCGCGATCGTGACGCCAATCGCCGGCACGACGCGCGACAAGGTCAGCCAGACGATCCAGATCGAGGGCGTGCCGCTGCACGTCACCGACACCGCCGGCTTGCGCGCCGATCCGTCCGCGGCCGACGAAGTCGAGCGCATCGGCATCGGCCGCGCCTGGGATGCGGTCGCCGAGGCCGACGCGGTGCTTTTCGTGCACGACCTGACGCGAATCGGCGAACCCGATTACGCCGCCGAAGAGGCACAGATCGAAGCGCGCCTCGGCGGCGCGACGGACCGGCTCGTGCGCGTCTTCAACAAGGCCGATCTGTGCCCCGCGACGCAGTTGCCGGGCGAAGCCATCGCGCTGTCGGCGCGTAGCGGCGATGGTCTGCAGGACCTGCGCGCGCGCCTGCTCGCGCTCGCCGGCTGGCATGCGCAGCCCGAAGGTGTGTTCATCGCCCGCGCGCGCCACGTGTACGCGCTGGAACGGACGCGGACGCATGTCGCCGTCGCGCGCGACGGGCTCGATCAGCCCGCCCCCGCGCTCGAACTGCTCGCCGGGGAACTGCGCCTCGCCCACGAAGCGCTGGGCGAGATCACCGGTCAGTTCAGCGCCGACGACCTCCTCGGCGAAATCTTCGGGCGCTTTTGCATCGGGAAATAACACGGGTTCCTAGAACGTCCAAAGAAATGTAGAGAAAGCACGTAGGCCAGCGACACAGCGGGCTTTTTTGTTCCTACAATGTACACATACGCTCAACTGAAGCCGACGGATGGTGAGTACACATGCGGGTACACATGGCATGTGTACTCACAGAACCCAGCCAATGTGTACACGGGGAGCACGCCATGCCGCTGACCGATACCGCCATCAAGGCCCTGAAACCCAAGGCGAAGCGCTACACCGTGAGCGATGAAAAGGGCCTGGTGTTGGAGGTGTTCCCGACCGGCGGGATGCTCTGGCACCACCGCTACCGCCTGAGCGGCAAACAAGAGCGGGTGACGCTGGGCCGCTATCCCGCCCTGTCGCTAAAGCTGGCGCGCAAGCTGCGCGACGAACGCGCAACTCTGGTGGCGCTGGGCCAATCTCCGGCGCAACAAAAGCGCCTCGCGAAGGTGGCCGCAGCAGACGCCACCACCGTGTCGGAGTTCGGCGAGCGCTTCTTCCGCGAGATCGTGGCCAAGGACAGGCGAGACGTGACCATTCCGCGCCGCTACTTCGACAAGTCCATCGTGCCGGCCATCGGCAGCAAGCCGGTGCGCGACGTGAGCACCGAGGATGTGCGCGCCATCATCTGGAAGAAGAAGGACGAAGGCTTCGACGCCGCGGCCGGCAACATCCGCGGCGTGCTCAAACGCCTGTTCGACTACGCCGTGACGGCCGGCCTGGTCAGCATGAACCCGGTGCTGGCGCTGCCGATGCGTCACGTCCACAAAGCCAAGTCGCGCGACCGCGCGCTGTCGCCCGACGAAATCCGGCGCTTCTTGCTGGCGGCGTTCGAGTCCAACATCCGTCGCCAGTTCAAGATCGGCCTGCACCTGATCCTGCTGACGATGGTGCGCAAGTCGGAGTTGCTGCTGGCGCGCTGGTCGGACGTGGACTTCGAGCAGGCCGAGTGGCACATCCCGGCCGAACACTCCAAGACCGGCAAGCCGCACATCGTGTTCCTGTCGCGTCAGTCGCTGGCGCTGTTCAAAGAGCTGCAGGCGCTGGCCGGCGGCAGCGAATTGGTAATGCCTGGCAGGGGCAGCCTGACCAAGCCCTTCGCGCACAACGCGATCAACAACGCACTAAAGATCGCGCTGGCGGGGCAAGAGATTCCGGCATTCACCATCCACGACCTGCGCCGGACGGCATCAACGCTGCTGCACGAGAACGGCTGGGCTTCGGACGTGGTCGAGAAGGCGCTCAATCACACCATCGGCGGCGTGCGGGGGGTGTACAACCGTGCTGAATACGAGCCGCAGCGTCGCGAGATGCTGCAGTTCTGGGCCGACTACATCGAGCAGCTTCTCGTCTCTGGGCGCGTAGTCTTGGGGCGGTTCAAACAAGTGGCGTGAAACGGGAGATGGCATGAGCGACTCAACATTGATCCTGAAGGCCGCCGCGTTCGCCGCGCGCAAACACCGTGACCAGCGGCGCAAGGACGCCGAATCATCGCCCTACATCAACCACCCGTTGGAACTGGCGCGCGTGTTGTCGGAAGTGGGTGGCGTCATCGACGTTGCCACGCTTTGCGCTGCCCTGCTACACGACACCATCGAGGACACCGCGACCAGCGAACACGAGCTTGCGCAGTCCTTCGGGCCAGAGATCGCCGCGCTCGTAAGCGAGGTCACCGATGACAAGAGCCTGCCCAAGGTCGAACGAAAGAGTAGGCAAGTGGAGCACGCGGCGACGATCTCCGACAAAGCCAAGCGCATCAAGCTGGCGGACAAGATTTGCAACCTGACTGACGTGGCCTGTTCGCCTCCGGCCACCTGGTCGTTGGAGCGGCGCCGCGAGTACTTCGACTGGGCCAAGCAGGTGATTGACCGCCTGCGAGGTGTCGATGCGGTGCTGGAGTCCGCCTTCGACAAGGCCTACGCGGCGCGGCCATGAGCGGCAAGTCCAACGACACGGCGCGCGAGCTGTTGCTTATGACGCGCCCGCCCGGCGTCGCCCTGGAGTACGCCGAACCGTTGATCGTATGGATGAGTTCCCCGGTGGCGGCGCGGCTCCGGGCCCTGGGCTTCGAGCAACCCGTGCAACTGGACGCGCTCCCAGGCAAGTGGTGGTCCATACGGGCCGACCTTGCGGCGCTGGGCGTTGTGAGCGAGCCGGGTTGCGGCTTTGCACGGACCACGGCGACTACAGAGTCCATCGCCTGTCACTTTTGCCTGTACTGGCTCGAGATCGTGGCCGGCCCCTTCGAATGTGCCGAGGACGCTGAGGCCGTTTAGCTCGCGGGCCCGGCGCCGAGGATGCGCAGTACGCCCTCGACCCGATGTGGGAGTCACCCGAGTAGGACCTACTCCCGCCACACTTCGGCCGAAAGCGGCAACTCGTTCAGTTCCGCCCTCGCTTCTCTCCACGTCGAGTAGTGCTGCGTCAGCAGTTCGACGAACCGCTCGGAGTGGTTCGGCTCGATCAGGTGCAGCATTTCGTGCACGACCACGTATTCCAGCAGATCCTTCGGTTTCTTCACCAGCTCGGTATTCAGGCGGATGTGCCCGGCACGGTGGTTGCAGCTTCCCCACTTGGTCTTCATGCGCTGCAGGAAGTAGGC
>JBDHSE010000245.1:0-4498 GCA_039807955.1 Ideonella sp.
ATCGGCGCCGGGCCGTCGGGCCTCGAGTGCGCGATCACCGCCAAGCGGCGCGGGCACGAGGTCGTCGTCTTCGAGCGCCGCGGCGCGATCGGCGGCGCGCTCAACGGCTACGCCAAGCACGACCTCGCCAACAGCGACGACCTGCTGAGCGTCATCAACTACTACCGCAAGATGGTCGAGGCGCTGGGCATCGAGGTGCGCTTCAACGCGACGATCGACGTCAAGGCGATGCGCTCGATGCTGCACCAGTACGACGTCGCAGTGATCGCCACCGGCGCGCGCATCGACTCGCGGCTGCTGCCCGAATGCACGCAGCCCGGGCTGCTCGTCGAGGCGCACGACATCGGCCCCGACCTGAGCGCGATCGGCGCGCGCGTCGTCGTCCTCGGCGGCGGCATGATCGGCCTGGGCCTCGCCGAATCGCTGAAGAAGAACCACGGCCGCGAGGTCACGGTGGTCGACGCCGACAAGCGCATCGCCGGCGACGTGATGCCGTCGTTCAAGTGGCGCCACACGGCGTGGATCGAGGAGCTCGGCATCCCGACCCGCACCAGCGCCAAGGTGCTCGCGATCGGCGACGGCGGCGTGAAGATCCGCAACGGCCAGGGCGAGGAGGAATTCCTCGCCGCCGACACCGTGATCTCCGCCGTCGAGCGGCGGCCGAACCAGGAGCTGTTCCACGAACTCGAGTGGATGATCGACGAGGTGCACGGCTGCGGCGACTCGCTCGTTCCGCGCGGGCTGACGCAGGCGATCCACGACGGCTTCCGGCTCGGCGCGCGGATCTGACCGCGGATGCCAGACACGATGACGCAAGCCGACGCCGCCATCGAG
The DNA here is from genome assembly GCA_039807955.1 of Ideonella sp. GTDB lineage: Bacteria > Pseudomonadota > Gammaproteobacteria > Burkholderiales > Burkholderiaceae_C > CAIKUF01. Next base: position 835 of record JBDHSE010000245.1, read on the forward strand.
GTGCACGACGTGGCGACCGCCGACGCCGCCGCGTGGCAAGACGACGCCGGCTGGCAGGCGCTGCTCGCGCGCGAGCACCGGCTGTTCGAATCGATGATCGAAGGCGCTTCGATCGGCATCGTCGCGCGCGCGAGTGCCGACGCCGGGCACGGCGAGATGCTCGTCTGGGAGCGCGCCGCGGGCAGCATGCAGGTGCGGCGCCGCGCCTACCGCGGCTTTGCCGACTGCAGCGTCGGCGTGCTCTTCGTCCCCTCCCCCGGCATGCTTGCCGCGGTGCACGCGCGGCTGCACGACAATGCGCTCGGCGCGATGAAGCTGCAACTGCGCGCCGGAACGACATTGCTGTACGTCATCGCGCCCAAGCGCCAGCTGCTCGACGACGGCTACGAGGACTTCCTCGAAGCGCTCGGCCTCGCCTTCCTCGGCGCATGCCGCTGACCGACACGCAACGCGGAGCCAGAGCATGATCTTCGAGAACCCGGCCGGCGCGCCGGAGCTGGGGTGCAACCACTGCGGCTGCCGCTGGTTCGACCGCATGACCGGCGCCTGCTACGAATGCGGCGAACCGGTCCCGCAGGCCGACATCGACGCCTACCAGCGCGCGCTCGCCGCGTTTCATGCCGCGAAGGGCATCCGGCCGAACGACGAAGCGAAGGAGACACAGATGACACAACGCTGGTTCGAGGACTACGTTCCCGGTGCGGTGCACGAACTCGGCACCGTCGGCATCACCGAAAACGAGATCCTCGACTTCGCGCGCAGCTTCGACGACCAGCCGATCCACACCGATCCGGCGCTCGCCGCGCGCGGACCGTTCGGCGGCATCATCGCCAGCGGCTGGCATACCGCGTCGCTGATGATGCGGCTCTACGCGGTGCGCTACCTTTCGTATCCGTCGAGCATCGCGTCGCCCGGGATGGAGTCGCTGCACTGGCCCGGACCGGTGCGCGGCGGCGACACGCTGTCGGTGCGGGTCACGGTTCGCGAGGCACGCGCGTCGACGTCCAAGCCCGACCGCGGCGTCGTCAAGTCGTGGGTCGAGGTCTTCAACCAGCGCGGCGAGCCGGTGATGACGATGCTGGCGGCGAACATGATCCTGCGCCGCCCGAAACCGGCCGCGTGAGCCGACGCGAACGACATCGGCGTGCCCGCTCGTTCCCTTGCCTCGCATTCGCCCAGCGCTTGCGACACTCGGCGCGGCCCGGTTGACGGCTGCAGCGTGCGGATCGTGATCGCCACCGCCGCGATCCGCGCCCGCTTCGCCTCCGAACGCCTCGCGGTGCGCGACGACGAATGGGACGAGGGCGACTACCTGCGCCAGCGCGAGGCCGCGTACGTCGAGGCGTTCTCGAGGTTCGCGGCGGGCACCGGTGTCCGCTTCCAGGTCGCGGCCTCGGCGGCGCACGCCGAATCAGGCCTGTGCATCGCGCGCTGCCCGATCAGCGAAGACGCCGTCCTTCTCGAAGCGGTCGACGCGAACGGCAGTGCCGATGAAACGGTACGAGCGAGAGTCCTCCAGGCCGCTGGCCGCGTCTTCGCCGACGCCTCGGCCTGGCGCCGCAGCCTGCTTGCGCCGTACTTCGCGCGGCACCGGGAGTGGCGCGCGCGCGTCGGCAGCCCGATCCAGCACTGACCCGCGCGGCCGCGCCGAAGCGGCTCGGTGGATCGCCCCGCCCTCGCCTGCTGCAGCGCTTCTTGCTCCTGCTGCGCCGTCAGGTATTGGTGGTGTCGTCCACCCCGGGCTTGCACGCCGAAGAGGGCTTCGCCTTCCTTGGCCCAGCGCGAATGCATCACGTGCACGGTGGCCACCGACCAGCCCAGCGGATGCGCGATCTCTGCCGCCGAGCTGCCCAGCGTGGCGCGGATGAGCACGCATTGGATGCGCTGGTACTCCGAGTGCGTCTGGGATCGCTCGAGCCTCTCGGCCAAGCGCCGCACGGTCGGCTTGTCGCCCACGATCAGACTCTTCATCCACGGCTCCTCGAGGTCCGTGGCCAGGCATCCTATCTAATCCATCGAAGGCGAATCAGCATCAGCGGTGGTACGTGCCTTCGCGCTCGGGCTGGTACGTCACTTCCTTGACCTTCACCACGAGGTCGCCGCCGCCCGGCTTCGGCCAGGTGATCTCGTCGCCCTGCGCCAGCCCGAGCAGCGCGCTGCCGACCGGCGCGAGGATCGAAATCGTCTTGCCGCTCGCGTCGGCGTCCTTCGGGTAGACGAGCGTCAGCTCGAAGTCCTCCCCGGTCGACACGACGGTGAACTTGACGGTCGAGTTCATCGTCACCACCGTCGGCGGCACGTCGTGCGAATCGACCACCGTCGCGCGCGTCAGCTCGGCCTCGAGCTCGGCGCGTCCGGGGAAGGCGCCCTTCGGCGTCGAAGCGAGCAGCGCCTCGAGCCGATCGGCGTCGAGTGCGGAAATGATGATCTCGGGTCTCTTGCTCATGCGTCACCTCGCGGTGCAGGCCAGTCGTACACATGCATCTTACCCGTCGTCATCGCCAGCGGCGGCCGACGCACGCCGCGATCTCGCGGCCGCAGGCGGCGCGCGGGGACGATCCACCCCGGGTAAACGCGCTATGCGCGGGCCGCTGGCGCGGTCAAAGTGCGCATCCCGACGCGACGACCCGCCGCGCGGCAACCAACGCCAAGGAGACTCCGAATGAAGAACTTCGCTCCGGTCCTCGCGTGCGCCTGCCTCGTTGCCGGCTCCTTCGCCGCCCAGGCGACCCCCGTCAAGGTCGAGATCGACGGCGTCGTCGATTACAACGTCATAGGCGGCGGCCTCGACGGCATCCCGTCCGACGCGCCGGCATCGATGAGCTTCATGCTCGACTCGGGCACGTACGTCGACAGCGCCTCGTTCCCGACGCGCGGCTATGCGATCGACCTGGCATCGTTCTCGATGACGGTGGGCGGCGTCGCGATCGGCATCGACATCCCGCAGCCCGGCGGCGCCGACGCGTATTTCGTGCTGCGCGACAACGACCCGGCGATCGACGGCATGTTCATCTCGCTCGGCAGCGTCGACTGGCCCTTCCCGCTGTCGGTGCACATACCCGACCTCGCGCCCGAGCACGAGCTGAGCTTCGAGTACACCTTCGCCGACGGCGTGACGCTGTCGTCGCTCGACATCCTCGATGCCGTCGGCACCTATGGGCCGCCAAACGTCTCCGCCTACCTGTGGGCGCTCGGTCGCTTCGGCAACAACGGCGCCGAGTTCAGCCCCGGGTCGATCACGATCAGCGCCGTGCCCGAGCCGCAAAGCCTGGCGCTGATGATGCTCGGCGGCCTGCTGGTCGCCGCTGCGGCGCACCGCCGCACGAAGCGCGGCTGAACGCACAGTAGGCGCGGCGCCGTCTCGCCGCGCCGACACGGCCCGCGCGGCACCAGGCCGCTGGTGTCGCAAGGCCGCTGCGCATCGATTGGCGCTGAATCGGCGCCGTGCTCGCCAAGGCCGCCGGCAAGCCGGCGGCGCGCGTCAGCCGTGCCAGCTCACCTTGCCGGTCGCGACGTCGTGCATCGCATAGACGATCTTGAGCTTTCCTTCGGCGACGAGCTTGGCCATCGTCTCGCTGCGGGCGGTCAGGTGGGCGGCGGCGTCTTTCGCGTTTTGCTCGGCGAGGCGCTGCACCAGCGCCTTGTCCTTCGACGACGGCACGCC
>JBDHSE010000246.1:0-4474 GCA_039807955.1 Ideonella sp.
GATGCTGCGGATCGCGTGCGCCGCGCTCGCGCGGGGCGAGGCGTCGCTGTCGACCTTCGCGAAGCGCACGTCGGGCAGTTGCCTCGCGGCGCTTTCGAACTGCGGCGCCATCTGCCGGCACGGCCCGCACCATGCGGCCCAGAAATCGACGAGCACCGGCAGCTCGGTGCCGGCGATGACCTTCGGCAGCGTCGCGTCGGTCAGCGCGACCGGCTCGGGCGCCATCAGCGGCGTGCCGCACTTGCCGCAGACGGCGCCGTCGTGCAGCCGGCTCTCGGGCACGCGATTGGTCGCGGTGCAGGAGGGGCAGACCACGTGCATGGCGGTCTCCGTCACGCGCCCGGCTGCACGCCGAGCTTGCGCAGGATGGTCTCGAGCAGGCACCACTTCGTGAGCGCGCTTTGCAGCAGGTTGGCGCCGACGAAGGCGGTGAACGCGAGCCACCACTCGCTGACGAAGAGCGGGCTTTCGGGAATGCCAAGCGCGAGCGACACCAGGATGAAGATGCCGGCCAGGAAGCGGACGAGTTGCCAGGATTTCATATCAAGCTCCTTGGGGTTGGGGTTGAGGTTGGGGAACGAGAGCGGCGAGGCGATTGCGGTACGCGACGTAGTACAGCAGCGGGATGACGACGAGCGTCAAGAGCGTCGAGACGAGGATGCCGAAGATCAGCGAGATCGCGAGGCCGTTGAAGATCGGGTCGTCGAGGATGAAGACGGCGCCGAGCATCGCGGCGAGGCCGGTGAGCAGGATCGGCTGCGCGCGCGTCACCGCCGAGCCGACGACCGCCTGCTTGAACGGCACGCCGCTGCGCACCTGCAGGTTGATGAAGTCGACGAGCAGGATCGAGTTGCGAACGATGATGCCGGCGAGCGCAATCATGCCGATCATGCTCGTCGCCGTGAACTGCGCACCGAGCAGCGCGTGGCCCGGCATGACGCCGACGATCGTGAGCGGAATCGGCGCCATGATGATGAGCGGAGTCAAATACGAGCCGAATTGGGCGACGACGAGCAGGTAGATCAGCACCAGGCCGACGGCGTAGGCGGCGCCCATGTCGCGGAAGGTCTCGTAGGTGATCTGCCATTCGCCGTCCCACTTCATCGAGTAGCCGCGATACGGGTCGGCCGGCTGGCTGATGAAGTGCTCCTGCAGCGTGCCGCCGCCCGGCATCGGCAGCGCCGCGATCCGCGAGCGCATCTCGAACATGCCGTACAGCGGGCTGTCCTGCGTGCCGGCCATGTCGGCGACGACGTAGTTCACCGGCAGCAGGTCCTTGTGATGGATCGGCTGCTCGCGCAGCGTGTCGCTGATGGTGACGAGTTCGCGGATCGCGACGAGTTCGCCCTGTGCGTTGCGCACCGAAAGCTGCAGCAGCGCATCCAGATCCCCCTGCCGGTCGGGAGCCAGCGCGATCGTCGCCGCCGCCGGGTACTTGGTCGCGTCGTGCAGGTAGGCCGTCGCCTCGCCCGAGAAGCCGGCGCGCAGCGTCGAGACGATCTCCTGCTGCGAGATGCCGGCAATCGCCGCCTTGCGGCGATCGACGATCAAGAGCTTCTTCGGCGCATCGGCGATGCTGCTGTCGTCGATGTCGACGACGCCCGGCGTCGACGCGAACACCTCGCGCACCGCCTTCGCGACGGCGCGCCGGCCTTCGGCATCGGGGCCGTAGATCTCGGCGACGAGCGGCGAGAGCACCGGCGGGCCGGGCGGCACCTCGACGACCTTGACGTTGGCGCCGTGGCGCCGGCCGATCTCCTGCAGCGCCGGGCGCACCCGGGTCGCGATCGCGTGGCTCTGTTCGTCGCGCTCGTGCTTGTCGGTCAGGTTGACCTGCAGGTCGCCGACCTCGCCGCCGCTGCGCAGGTAGTACTGGCGCACGAGGCCGTTGAAGTTGATCGGCGCGGCCGTGCCGGCGTAGGCCTGGTAGTCGGTCACCTCGGGCACCTTCGCGAGGTAGGCGCCCAGCTCGTGCAGCACGGCGGCCGTCTGCTCGACCGGCGTGCCGGCCGGCATGTCGACGACGACCTGGAACTCCGACTTGTTGTCGAACGGCAGCATCTTCAAGACGACGAGCCCGGTCGCCGGCAGCGCGAGCGAGCCGGCGATCAGCAGCACGACGCCCAGCCACAGCAGGCCGCGGTTGCGCGCGCCGCGGCGGTCGTCGAGCAGCGGGTCGAAGATGCGCGCAAAGACCGGCGCAAGCCGCGCCGACAGGCCGTGCGGCTTGGCGTCCGCCGCGGCCGGCAGCGCCTTCATCCAGAGCCGCGCGAGCCACGGCGTGACGACGAACGCGACGGCGAGCGAGAGGATCATGCCCATGCTCGCGTTGATCGGGATCGGGCTCATGTACGGCCCCATCAGCCCCGAGACGAAGGCCATCGGCAGCAGCGCCGCGATCACCGTCAGCGTCGCGAGGATGGTCGGCCCGCCGACCTCGTCGACCGCGCCGGGGATGAGTTGCGTCAACGTCTTCTCGGGATGCAGTTGTTGGTGGCGATGAATGTTTTCCACCACCACGATCGCGTCGTCGACCAGGATGCCGATCGAGAAGATCAGCGCGAAGAGCGAGACCCGGTTCAGCGTGAAGCCCCAGGCCCACGACGCGAAGAGCGTCACCGTCAGCGTCAGGATCACGGCCGTGCCGACAATCGCCGCCTCGCGCCGGCCGAGCGCGATGAAGACGAGGGCGACGACGGCGGCGGTCGCGAACAGCAGCTTCTGGATCAGCTTGACGGCCTTGTCGTTGGCCGTCGCGCCGTAGTTGCGCGTCTCTGTGACCTGCACGTCGGCCGGGATGACGGTGTTCTTCAGGCTTTGCACGCGCTGCATCACGGCGTCGGCGACGTCGATCGCGTTCTCGCCGGGCTTCTTCGTGACGCTGATCGTGACCGCCGGGAACTCGCCGCCGCCCTCGGCGTGGGCCGCCGCGCCGTACCAGACGTAGCGCGCCGGCGGCAGCGGGCCGTCGGCGACGTGCGCCACGTCCTGCAGGAAGACGGGTTTACCGCCACGCACGCCGACGACGAGTTCGCCGACCTCGCGCGCGTCCTTCAGGAACGGGCCCGACTCGATCGCGACCGCGCGGTTGCCGGCGATCAAGTCGCCGACCGGCAAGCCGAGGTTGGCCGACAGCAGCGCGTTGCGCAGATCGGTCACCGTGACGCCGCTTCCGGCCATTCGCGCCGGGTCGATCTCGACATTGACGGCGCGGCCGGGGCCACCGATCGTCGTCACCTCGCGCGTGCCGGGGACGCGCTTCAGATCCTCCTCGATGCTGTGCGCGACGCGCTCGAGGTCGTAGGCGCCGACGTCGCCGCGCTTGCTGAAGAGCGTCAGCGTCACGATCGGCACGTCGTCGATGCCCTTGGGCTTGATGATCGGCGCGAGCACGCCCAGCCCGCGCGGCAGCCAGTCGGCGTTCGAGTTCACCGTGTCATACAGGCGCACCAGCGCGTCGATGCGCGGCACGCCGACCTTGAACTGCACCGTGATGATCGCCAGCCCCGGGCGAGAGACCGACATCACGTGCTCGACGCCGGTGATCTGCGCCAGCACCTGCTCGGCCGGCCCGGCGACCATCTGCTCGACGTCCTTCACCGCCGCGCCGGGGAACGGGATCAGCACGTTGGCCATCGTCACGTTGATCTGCGGCTCCTCCTCGCGCGGCGTGACGAGCACGGCGAAGATGCCCAGCAGCAGCGCGACGAGCGCCAAGAGCGGCGTGATCTGCGCCGACTGGAAGTAGCGCGCGATGCGGCCGGAGATGCCGAGGGGCTCGTTCATCGCTTCAGCGCACCTGGGCCGCGACCTGCGGGTCGAGCGCGACGCGCTCGCCGGCGGCGACGCCGGCCAGCACCTCGATGTTCTCGCCTGATGCGCGGCCGAGCCGGACCTGGCGCAGTTGCGGCCTGCCATCGGCGCCGACGACGTAGACGCCCGTCATCTCGGCACGGCGCACGACGGCCGACGCCGGGATCGCGAGGCGCGCGATGCCTTCGGCCGCACCCGGCAGCCAGACGCGCGCGAAGCTGCCCGGCGCGACGCCGTGAAAGCCGGCCGGCAGCGGGATGCGCAGCGTCACGCTGTGCGTCGCCGCATCGACCGTCGGCAGCACCTGCGCCGACGGCGCGGCAAACCAGCGGCGATCGGCGGGCAGCGCGGGGAACTCGATCTTCACGCCCTTCATCGCGCCGCCTTGCGCGGCGCCGAGCGCCGACTGCGGCACCGCCGCCGTCACGCGCAGCGCGCCGGGTTCGTAGATCGTCGCCAGCGCGCGGCCCGGCATCGCCATGTCGCCGACGGCGACCGGCACCTCGGCGACGACGCCGGCGTACGGCGCGCGAACGACGTAGAAGCCCGACTGCGTCTGCGCCGCGCCAGCCTGCGCGAGCTGCGCGGCGGCCTGCGCCTGCGCCGCCTTGTATTGCGACTCGGCACGCTCGAGCGCCGCCTGGCTGATGTAGTCCTTCTT
>JBDHSE010000247.1:0-4474 GCA_039807955.1 Ideonella sp.
GGCTCGGTCTGCCCCATGTCGGCGAGGAACATCTGCTTGTCCTCGTCGCTCATCTCGGCCATCTCGGCCTCGGTGCGGGCGCAGATCGCGACGACCGGCGCCGCTTGCGCGTCGGCGTAGGCGCGCAGTTTGTCGAGGTGCGGGTTGTTCTCGAAGCCGTGTTCGTCGACGTTGGCGACGAACATCGCCGGCTTGGCGGTGATCAGGCACAGCGGCTTGAGGATCGCGAGTTCCTCCTTGCTGAACGCGATCGAGCGCGCCGGCCGGCCCGCGTTCAAGGCTTCATTGCAGCGCTGCAGCACGGCGACGAGCCTGGCCGCCTCCTTGTCGTTGCCCGACTTCGCCGCCTTCAGCGAGCGCTGCAGTGTCTTGTCGACCGTCGCCAGGTCGGCGAGGCACAGCTCGGTCTGGATCACCTCGATGTCGGAAACCGGGTCGACGCGGCCGGCGACGTGGACGACGTTGTCGTCGTCGAAGCAGCGCACGACGTTGACGATCGCGTCCGTCTCGCGGATGTGGGCGAGGAACTGGTTGCCGAGGCCCTCACCGCGCGAAGCGCCGGCGACGAGGCCGGCGATATCGACGAACTCGACGACCGCCGGCACGATGCGCTCGGGCTTCACGATCGCGGCGAGCTGCGCCAGCCGCGGGTCGGGCAGCTCGACGACGCCGACGTTCGGCTCGATCGTGCAGAACGGATAGTTCTCGGCCGCGATGCCGGCTTTCGTCAGCGCGTTGAACAGGGTGGACTTGCCGACGTTGGGCAGGCCCACGATGCCGCATTGGAGGCTCATGGAGGGCTTTCGCGAGAGAGGAGGCGGTGGCGACCGAGTTTAAGGCGCCGGCCTACACTGGCCTTGTCGAAACGTAAGCCATGGAGGACGCGATGGCCAGGTTGGAACTGCTCACCCCGCGCGGGCACGACCTCGGCGGCGGCTTTCTCGTGCGCCGCGCGCTGCCCACCGCAACGCGGCGCGCCGTCGGGCCGTTCGTCTTCTTCGACCACTTCGGCCCGGTGACGGCCCAGCCGGCCGACAACCACGACGTACGCCCGCATCCGCACATCGGCTTGTCTACCGTCACCTACCTGTTCGAGGGGGCGATGATGCATCGCGACAGCCTCGGCTTCGTGCAGCGCATCGAGCCCGGCGCGATCAACCTGATGACGGCCGGCCGCGGCATCGTCCACTCCGAGCGCACGCCCGACGACCTGCGCGGCAAGACGCGAACGACGCACGGCCTGCAGCTCTGGTGCGCGCTGCCCGCAGCGCACGAGGAAGACGCGCCGTCGTTCGTCCACACCGCCGCCGAAGACCTGCCGACGGTTGCACTCGACGGCGTCGCGGTGCACGTGCTGATCGGCAGCGCGTTTGGTGCCACCTCGCCGGTGGCGACGCTCTCCGAGACGCTTTACCTGATCTTCGACTGCGAGGCCGGCGCGACGCTCGAGCTGCCCGCGTTCGGATCGGGCCAGGCGCCCGAGCGCGCGCTTTACGGCGTCGATGCCGGGTTCGAACTCGGCGGCGAGGCGGTGCCGCCGTTCACGCTCGCGGTGCTCGATCCCGGCACGACGCCGACGCTGCGCGCTTCGCAATCGTGCCGCATCGCACTCGTCGGCGGCGCGCCGCTCGGGCCGCGCTTCATCGTCTGGAATTTCGTCTCGACCCGGCGCGACCGCATCGAGCAGGCCAAGGCCGATTGGCAAGCGCAGCGCTTCGACCCGGTGCCCGGCGAGACCGAGTTCATCCCGCTGCCGGCGCGCTGAGGCGCCGTCGGCGCCGCGCAGATCGCTGGCGCTGCGAGTCCGGAACGAGTGCTCGAGTTTCCAGATGCTTCTCCCAACGTTCGCGCGGCTTCAATCTCCGGCCTCGTCAGCGCTCATGCCGAATTCGTCTGCGTCGATGTCGCGTGCGCCGTGCATGACGCGCTCGATGCGAATAGTGTCGGGCGCCTGCCGGTAAAAGATCAGGTATCGGCCGTGCGGCAGCATGCGGATGCCTTCCCCCAGTTCCGGCCGCGCGGTTCCGATCCCGGGAGCCTCGCCGAGACCGCGGCACCTGAATTCCAGTTCGTCGACGAAGGTCGATGCGCGGGCCGGATTGTCCTGGGCGATGTAGAGCGCCACTTCCAGCAGATCGTCGCGCGCGGCGGGCGAGAAAGTGACCTTCACCGGCGGCGCGACGGTGCAGCCGCAGCTTGCGCGACGCGCTTTCGCACCTCGGAGAAGACGGCGCCTGCTTCGATGCCGGCACCGCTGTCTGCTCCGCGCTGAATCTCGGCGCGGAGCACCGCGAGCTTCACTGCGCGCAGCCGCTCGCGGTCCTCGAGGGCCCGTAGGCCGTCACGCACGACTTCGCTGGCGCTCGCGTAGCGCCCCGTCTCGATCTGTTCCTTGATGAAGGACTCGAAGTGATCGCCGATGACGTAGCTCGAGGGCATGGCCTGGTCTCCCGGTTCGGAAATGGATTCTGCCTACGCTATCAAAGATTGATAGTGAAAGCAAACTGCGTCGCCGTCAGGCCGGTCGATGCCGGCACGCTTGCGCGCGGTGTCGGCCCCGCGCGCCGGCCTCCCTACAATTCGCGTCGATGGAAGACTTCGACGTGTGCGTGCGCGGCGCCGGGATCGTCGGCAAGAGCCTGGCGCTTGCGTTGGCGCGCCAGGGGCTGCGCGTTGCGCTGCTGCCCGAGGGTGCCGCAGCGGCGCAACGCGCGGCCGAGGACATCCGCGCCTATGCGCTCAACGCCGTCTCGGTCGGGTTGCTCGAGCGGCTTAAGGTCTGGGATTCGCTGCCGGCGCAGGCGAAGACGGCGGTGCACGACATGCGGGTGCACGGCGACGCGGCGAGCGGCGAGATCGACTTCTCGGCCTGGCAGCAGCGCGTCGCCGAGCTTGCGTGGATCGTCGATGCCGGCGCGCTCGAATCCCGACTCGAGGACGCGCTGCGCTACGCGCCGCACGTCACGGCTATCGACCCCGAGCGCGGCGCGCCGCCGGCCGCGCTTGTCGCGCTGTGCGAGGGCAAGGCATCGGCGACGCGCGAGGCGCTCGGCGTGACGATGGCGCGCAACGCCTACGGCCACACCGCGATCGCGACCCGTCTGGTGGCCGAAGAGACGCACCGCAACACCGCGTGGCAATGGTTTCGCGCGCCCGACGTGCTCGCGCTGCTGCCGCTCGACACGCCGCAGGCCGGCCATTCGTTCGCCCTCGTCTGGTCGCTGCCCGACGATCGCGCGCGCGAACTGCTCGCGCTGGACGCCGCGACGTTCGAGCAGGCCTTGTTCGACGCGACCGGCGGCGCTTGCGGCGCGCTGCGTCTGGCGGCGCCGCGCGCCGCATGGCCGCTGATGCTCGCCACCGCCGACCGCTGGTGCGGCGACGGCTGGGTGCTGCTCGGCGATGCGGCGCACGTCGTCCATCCGCTGTCCGGCCAGGGCCTCAACCTCGGCCTGGCCGACGTCGTCGCCCTTGCACGGGTGATCGACGAGCGCGAACCCTGGCGCGCGCTCGGCGACGAAAAGCTGCTGCGCCGCTACGTCCGCGAGCGCGCCGCGCCGACCTGGGCCATGGGTCGCCTGACCGACGGCCTGCTGCAACTCTTTTCCCGCCCCGAGCCGGGGCTGCAGGAACTTCGCAACCGCGGCATGAGTCTTGTCAACCGCCTGCCGCCGGTCAAGCGTTGGCTTGCGTCGCGCGCCGTGGGTTCCTGATGCGACGACCCGTGAGATCCCCGATGAAAAGCTTCAATCAGATTTCCATTCGCACCCTGCTCGCGCTGCTCGTGCTCGCCTTCGGCGCGCAGTTTGCCGCCGCGCAGGAGGCCGTGATCCGCAGGAACATCGCCGAGCGCCTGCCCGACTTCCCGAAGATCGACGAGGTGAGCAAGACGCCGATCCCGGGGCTCTACGAGCTGCGCATCGGCACCGACGTGCTCTACAGCGACGAGCAGGGCAACTACCTGATCGAAGGCGACATGATCGACACCCGCTCGCGCCTGAACCTGACGCAGTCGCGCGAGGACAAGCTCAACGCGATCGACTTCGCGAGCCTGCCGCTGAAGGACGCCGTCGTCTGGAAGACGGGCAACGGCGCGCGGCGCATCGCCGTCTTCGCCGACCCGAACTGCGGCTACTGCAAGAAGTTCGAGCACGAGCTGCAGCAGATGAAGAACGTCACCGTCTACACCTTCCTGATCCCGATCCTCGGCGGCGATTCGCCGGAGAAGTCGGCCAACATCTGGTGCGCGAAGGACAACACCCGCGTCTGGCGCGAGTGGATGCTCGACGGCAAGACGCCGCCGCGCAACATGGCGAGCTGCGAGACGCCGATGGCGCGCAACCTCGCGCTCAGCCGCAAGTACAAGATCAACGCGACACCGGCGATCATCTTCGAGGATGGAACGCGCAACCCCGGCACGATGAGCGCGGCCGATCTCGAGAAGCGCCTCGCATCGAGCGTCGCGACGCGCTGA
>JBDHSE010000248.1:0-4446 GCA_039807955.1 Ideonella sp.
CCGCTGTCGATCGCGCCGTACTTCATCGAGCAGGCGCTGCCGGCGGGCGGCGGAACCAATGTCGTCAACGTCATGCTCGTCGACTTCCGCGCCTTCGACACGCTCGGCGAGATCACCGTGCTCGGCATCGCCGGCCTCACCGTCTACGCGCTGCTGCGGCGCTTCCGGCCGCCGCTCGAGGTGATCGACACCCCGCCGCAGCAGCGCATCGCACGCGGCGCCGATCTCGACGGCGAGGCCGGCGCAGCGCGCGGCCAGCACTACCTCGAGGTGCCGGCGGTGCTCGTGCGGCTGCTGCTACCGGTCGCGGCGCTCTACGCCTTGCACCTCTTCCTGCGCGGCCACAACGAGCCCGGCGGCGGCTTCGTCGCCGGCCTCGTCGTCGCGATCGCGTTCATCGCGCAGTACATCGTCGGCGGCACGCGCTGGGTCGAGGCGCGCATGAACCTGCGGCCGCCGCGCTGGATCGGCGCCGGGCTGCTCTTTGCGCTGCTCGCCGGGCTCGGCTCGATCGCCGTCGGCTATCCGTTCCTCACGACGCACACGGCGCACGTCGTCTGGCCGCTCGTCGGCGAGGTCCACCTGCCGAGCGCCGTGGTGTTCGACCTCGGCGTCTTTGCGGTCGTCGTCGGCTCGACGCTGCTGCTGCTGACGGCGATCGCCCACCAGTCGCTGCGCGCCCGGCGCCAGCAGGCCGCGGCCGGCGACGAGGGCGGGCGCTGAAGTGAAGCCACAGATCAAACAGCGCGTTCGGCGTGAGTCGGTGTGGCAAGGGCCCCTCACCCCAGCCCTCTCCCCGAGGGGAGAGGGAGTCAAGTTCCTCCCTCTCCCGCGTGCGGGAGAGGGCCGGGGTGAGGGTCGGGGAAGGAGTCAATGGCCCTGCCGCCCTGCCGCCTGCGCCGGCACGCGCCGCCCAGCGCGCGGTTTCATGGGTCGTGGGACGCGCCAAGCGCGGTGGAGCAACTGAGGTGGAAGTCGTCATCTCGCTCGCGGTGGGCGTGCTGGCCGGCGCCGGCGTCTGGTTGCTGCTGCGGCCGCGAACCTTCCAGGTGCTGATCGGCCTCGCGTTGCTCGGCTACGCGGTGAACCTCTTCATCTTCAGCGTCGGCAGCCTCGCCGTCGACAAGGAGCCGATCGTCAAGGCCGGCCTTGCCGCCAACCTCGCGAACTACACCGACCCGCTGCCGCAGGCGCTGGTGCTGACGGCGATCGTCATCGGCTTCGCGACGACGGCCCTCTTCCTCGTCGTACTGCTCGCGCTGCGCGGGCTGTCGGGCGGCGACCATGTCGACGGCAGCGGGGACGCGCCATGATCGCGCTGTTCGATTCGCCGCATCTCGTCGTCGCGCCGGTGCTGCTGCCGCTGGCGACGGCGGCGCTGATGCTGCTGCTTTGCGACAGCCGCCGCACGCTGAAGTCGGTGCTCGGCGTCGCCTCGACGGCGCTCGGCCTGATGCTTGCGATCGCGCTGCTGCTGCGCGTCGATGCGCAGGCGGTGCCGCAGGCGTTCGCCGTCTACCTGCCGGGCAACTGGCCGGTGCCGCAGGGCATCGTCCTCGTCGCCGACCGGCTCTCGGCGCTGATGTGCGTGCTCGCCGGCAGCCTCGGGCTCGCCGCGCTACTGTACGCGCTGGCGCGCTGGCAGCACGCCGGGGTCTACTTTCACGCCATTTTCCAGCTCCAGTTGATGGGGCTGTACGGCGCGTTCCTGACCGCCGACCTCTTCAACCTGTTCGTCTTCTTCGAGGTGCTGCTCGCTGCGAGCTACGGGCTGCTGCTGCACGGCGGCGGCGCGCAGCGGGTGCGCGCCGGGCTGCACTACATCGCGATCAACCTCGTCGCGTCGCTGCTGTTCCTGATCGGCGTCGCCGTGCTGTACGGCGTCACCGGCACGCTCAACATGGCCGACATCGCGCACAAGCTGCCGCTCGTGCCGGCGAGCGACCGCGGCCTGCTGCATGCCGGCGCGGCGATCCTCGCGATCGCCTTCCTCGCCAAGGCGGCGCTGTGGCCGCTCGACTTCTGGCTCGCGCCGGCCTACGCGGCGGCGAGCGCGCCGGCGGCGGCGCTGTTCGCGATCCTCACCAAGGTCGGCATCTACGCCGTGCTGCGGCTGTGGACGCTGTGCTTTCCCGGCAGCGCGGACGGCCTGGCGCCGGTGTTCGGCGGCAGCGTGCTGGTCTGGGGCGGGCTTGCGACGCTCGCGTTCGGCGCCGTCGGCATGTTCGCCTCGCAGCAGCTCGCGCGGCTCGCCGGCTACAGCGTGATCGCGTCGTCGGGCACGCTCGTCGCGGCGATCGGCTTCGGCGTGCCGGCGCTGGCGTCGGGCGCGCTCTTTTACCTCGTCACGTCGACGCTCGCCGGCGGGGCGCTCTTCCTGCTCGTCGAACTCGTCGAGCGCAGCCGCCAGGTCGAGGTCGGGCCGGCGCAGTTCGATCACGGCCGCCACGCGCTGCCGGCCTTCCTCGACGACGAACTGCCTGCGGATGCCAACCTCGACGACGACGAGCAGGCGCTGTTCGGCCGTGCGATCCCGGCCGCGCTCGCCTTCCTCGGCGTCTCGTTCGCCGTCTGCGCGGTCGTCATCGCCGGGCTGCCGCCGCTGTCGGGGTTCGTCGCCAAGCTCGCGCTGCTCGCGCCGCTTCTGACGATCGGCACGCGCGCCGCGTGGGTGCTCTTCGCGCTGCTGATCGGCTCCGGGCTGCTCGCGGCGATGGCGCTGATGCGCGTCGGCATGCGCCACTTCTGGACGGTCGGCGAGCGCTCCGCGCCGCGCCTGCGCGTCGCCGAGTCGCTGCCGATCGCGGCGCTGGCGCTGCTGCTCGTCGTCGTCGCCGTGCAGGGCGCGGCGCTGCTGCGCTACACCGACGCCGCCGCGCAGGGCCTGATCGACCCGGCGCACTACATCGACGCCGTGCTGCGCACGCGCGCGCTGCCGCAGCCGACGCTGCCGCTGCCATGAAGCGCTGGCTGCCGTCGCCGTGGCTGTCGTTCGGCCTCTTCTGCGGCTGGCTGCTGCTGGCACGCAGTGCCGATATCGGCCAGCTGCTGCTCGGCCTCGTGGCCGCAGTGGCGCTGCCGCTGGCGATGCGCCCGCTGCGGCCGACGCCGCGGCCGCTGCGAAGGCCAGGCGTGCTCGCGCGGCTGATCGTTCGCGTCGGCGTGCATGTCGTGAAGTCGGCGCTGCAGGTAGGCGCCGGCATCCTGCGCGGGCGGCGCCGCCCGCCGCGCGGGCGCTTCGTCGTGCTGCCGCTCGAGCTGCGCGACCCGCACGCGCTGGCGGCGCTGGCGATGATCACGACGGTCATCCCTGGCACCGTCTGGAGCGAACTCGCACCCGACAGCAGCGCGCTGATGCTGCACGTCTTCGACCTCGACGACGAAGCCGGCTTCATCCTTCAGTTCACGGCCGACTACATTGCGCCGCTCGCGGAGATCTTCGAATGAGCCCTTTGCTTGCTGGCGCCGTCGGCGTCACGCTCTTCCTCTATGCGCTCGCGATGGCGATCGGCCTGCTGCGCCTGGCGCGCGGCCCGAGCGCGCAGGACCGCGTGCTCGCACTCGACTTCCTCTACGTCGCCGGCATGCTCGTCATGCTCGTCCTCGCGATCCGCGCCGACAGCGAGATGTACTTCGAGGCGGCGATGCTGATGGCGCTGTTCGGCTTCGTCGGCTCGGTCGCGATGGCCAAGTTCCTGCTGCGCGGCGAGGCGATCGAATGAGCGCCGGCTTCGCGTTGCCGCCGCCGGCCGAGATCGTCGTCGCGCTGCTGCTCGTCGCGAGCGCCGTCGTCGTCCTCGTCGCCGCGCTCGGCCTGCTGCGGCTGCCCGACTTCTTCTCGCGCATGCACGCGCCGGCGCTCGCGTCGACGCTCGCCGCGTGGCTCGTCACGTTTGCGTCGATCGTCCACTTCAGCAGCCGCGGCGGCGGCCTCGCGCTGCATGTGTGGCTGATCATCATCGTGCTGTCGATCACGGCGCCGGTGACGACCGTCGTCCTCGCCCGCGCCGCGCTCTTTCGCCGTCGGCATGCAGGCGATGCGTTGCCGCCGCCGCTGCAGGCGCGAGCGGCGCGGTCGGCGGAATAGGCCGAATGGGCCGTCGCGGCGCCGCCATCGCATCGCCCGCGCGCATGTCCTGTCTTTCGAAGTTCCTATACTGAACTGAAGCGAAACCGCAGATCAAACGGCTCGTCGGACGCTGGTCGATGTCGCGAGGCCCCCTCACCCCAACCCTCTCCCCGAGGGGAGAGGGAGTTGCCCGCCCCCTCTCTCCTCAGGGAGTGAGAGTTGACCGGCTCCCTCTCCCGCGTGCGGGAGAGGGCCGGGGGTGAGGGTCAATCCCCGCCGCGCGGTCGCCTCTTCGGCGGTACGCGCAGCGCAATGGACCACTGACATGATCTCGAGACGCAGGGTGCAGCGATGAAGCGGATCCTCGTGCTGGGCGG